>VSNB01000077.1 GCA_009774055.1 Clostridiales bacterium | reverse complement strand
TTTTTTCGCCTCCTCCGCCATAAATCTACATTTTTTCCTCGGCGTTTTCTTACATTTTATCACTGGCGCTGACAGACAAATTCCCATGGGAAAATGCCTCTGCTCGTGGTTAAAACAGCGCCGGTTCAATGGCCTGCGGCAGTCAACTTTCATTAGCTTATGCCTCCCATCGTCATACCACTGTTGCCGTAGTCCTCCAGCGCGCGTGAGTTTTCCTCACCATACAGGCCGCAGAGCATATCGTCCACCGCTTTGCGGACTTCCGGGTCGTCGGTCAGTGTCTCACAGCGGAAGCCGGTGGCTGCATGACAGGGCAGCTCCTCACGGGCGGTCTGGAGGTATTTCTCCGGGTCGGTATAGTTCCACCGTTCCCCGCTGGCGAAGGTGACCCGCCCGACAGCCGGGCTTTCGTCCAATACCTGCTGGAGACGGGCGGCAGCCTCCGCTACCACCGGGTCATCCTTGAATTCCGCCATCCTCAGCCGGTCCTCTGACAGCCACTCCCGGCCATCCCAGTAGCGCCGCATAGAGGGGAGGTCTTTCAGGACGCCCCTGCGGAGATCGTTCACCACCTTGTCCAGCTCCTCCCGGAATTCCTGGGTATTCAACTCCTCGGGGCCTCTGGGCCACCAGGTGTGGTAAAAGCCTTCGCGTCCATGGCATCCGAAGTCGATTCGGACGTGTCCAATGGCCCCCAGTTCCTCGTCTCTCTCCGGTGTCTGGGCATAGAAAAGCCCCGCTTCCTCGGGGAAAGCGGGGCACAGCAGATAGCGGATAGGGGTTTCGGGGCAAAGAATGCTTTCTTTGACGCAGAACTCTGACAGGGTGGAATATGTCCCGGTCATTTGGAACATATCCTTGACCAGCCGGAACTGAGAGCCGCCCTTTTTCAGCGGCAGATAGGAGAGGATCGAGCCGGCATGGTTTTCCTCCGCCAGATCCACCAGCGCGTGGGGCTCGTCCGGATGACGGGCTGTACCCCGCAGGTCGTAACAGTACCAGCCCTGGGGCACATCCTCGCGGGGGATGGGCTTGGCGCTGTACAGCACCGAGGCCCCAAACAGGCGGGCCACCGGCATTTTATCCTTGTAGATGTTGATTTGCAATGATTCCACTTCCTTCCGTACTGAACTATGGCATACCAATATAAATTGTGAGGGCACACTTGAGATTTGTAACTTTTTCATTGCAAAACTGCTTGTGCCCTTTCTGGATCAGGCATTCTCAAAACGGGCACAGACCAATATAGAGATTTTCATATATCTGAGGCAGAATTCCGGCCTTGTTCATTACTGCTAAAATTGGAAAACAAATTTTGTTTGATATGCTGTGTGCCAATTTGAGGGACGAAGTTTGAAATATTGCGGTAATCATTTCTTCGACCTTTCAAATCAGGGGTTCAAGTCACCTATGTTTGCTGGAAAAGCCGTTTGGCATCTGTTTGCACGTTCTCCAAATTTCAGGGGACAAAAAACCCGCAAACAGTTGATACGCAAGGCTTTCAGCCTATGGCATCTATACTGTTTGCGGGTTTTGGTGGAGACTACTGGACTCGAACCAGTGGCCTCATGCGTGTGAAGCATGTGCTCTAACCAGCTAAGCTACGAGCCCTTATAATTTTCTTCACTTTTTTAATGATGAGATGGAGACACGGAAAAATGGGGAGCCTTAGGTACACTCACTGGATGATGTACCCTTCTGAAGTAACCTTTACCTCCGCTCCGTGCGTTCGAGTCCGGTCAGAATGAAGAACCACGTTGAAAATATCAAAATTTTAAGGCTCCCGAATTTTCACATTCGGGAGCCTCGGGAGGCTTGCAAATACTGGTTTTTTCAACCAAATATCGTTTTTAACCTCCATTTCTGGTGCGCGAGGCGGGACTTGAACCCGCACGCCCGTAATGAGCACTAGAACCTGAATCTAGCGAGTCTGCCAATTCCACCACTCGCGCACGTCTATTCACTTTATAATTCCCAAAGAGAGAAATGGTGCGAGTGACGGGACTTGAACCCGTACGTCTGTCGACACACGCCCCTCAAACGTGCCTGTCTACCAGTTCCAGCACACTCGCATTTCTCATTTCCAGGAAAACCAACGAAAGCTATTATAATCGCTCCGCCCCTCTTTGTCAACTGCTAATTTGCAAAATCCCCCGATTTTTTTCCTGTGCCGCCCGTGACAACCGGCCCTGCATGTGGTACACTAAGAAAAATCCGCAAAGGAGGCGGTTCTATGACACCCATCACCCGGCAGCTGGCCCGCGCTCTGCTGCCGCCCCGGGACCGGCTGGGGCACAAGGGGACCTTCGGCAGGGTTTATGTCCTGGGCGGCTGCACGGGCTATACCGGCGCACCGGTGTACGCCGGGGAGTCTGCGGTCCGGACGGGCAGTGGCCTGGTGTTCGTGGGCGTCCCCGGGGAGATATACCCCATCGCGGCGGCCCGCTGCGAGGCGGCCATGGTTCATCCCCTGCCCAGGGACTACGCCGCGCTGCTGGACCGTATCCAGGCATGCGATGCTGCGCTGATCGGTCCCGGCCTGGGCCGGAGCCGGGAAATAGAGAAGCTGGTCCCGGCCCTCCTCCGGGACCTGACGCTGCCAGTGGTCCTGGACGCCGACGGCATAAACGCGGTTTCCGCGCATATGCATGTATTGGATGAACGGCGGGGCGTCACGGTGGTCACGCCTCACGAGGGCGAATTCGCCCGTCTGGAGAGAAATTTCCATCCCGGGCAGTCCGGCAGGGAGCAGGCGGCATCCGCCTTCGCCCGGCGGTACGGCTGCGTCACGGTCCTCAAGGGCCCCGGCACCATCGTGGCCGCCCCTGACGGCCGGACCTTCCGCAACGCCACCGGCGGCAGCGGCCTGGCCAAGGGCGGCAGCGGCGACATTCTGGCGGGGATGGTCCTATCCCTCATCGGCCAGGGCGCGGAGCCGGCTGAGGCCGCCGCCTGCGCCGTATGGCTGCACGGGAGGGCGGGGGACCTGGCGGAGGAGGCACTGACCGCCTACGCCATGACGCCTTTGGACCTGCTGGGACGCCTGCCCGCCGCGTTCAAAGAATTGGAGGAATAAAAAGGAGGAATTCCCTGTGCGAAAAGCGCTGCTTTTTGCACCAATGCTGATGCTCCTGCTCACCGCCTGCGGCGGCGGAGGGGAGAAAACGGATCCGGCGGCGGAGCTGCAGGCCCAGTACGCCGCCCTGTCCTCCGCTACCATGGAGGCGGATGTGACCTGCCACTATGACGGCGAGGTGCGCGACTACACCCTGCTGTGCGCTTACACCCCCGCCGAGAGCACTGTAACAGTCCTCTCCCCCGCCAACCTCTCCGGCATTTCCGCCACAGTGGCGGACGGTAAACTGCATCTCAGCTACGAGGACATCTCCCTGGATGCCGGCAGCTACTCTGCAGCGGCCATCTCGCCGGTGGCGGCGCTGCCCAGGCTCATGGCGGCGGCGGGGAGCGGCTATATCACGGAGCAGAGCAAGGAAACCCTGGCCGAGCGGGAATGCCTGCGGCTGGCCTGCGACCTGCCGGACGATGAGGCAACGGTTTACACCACATGGTTCGACCAGGAAACCTTGCTGCCCCTCCGCAGCGAGATTGCCGTGGACGGCGAGACGGTATTCGAGGTAGCCTGGAATCGTTTCGAGGTCACCGGACGGACCGATCCCGGCGAACCCGGCGACAGCGGAGAAACTGCTGGCGATGGCGAGGCCGGCGGCACGGACGCCGTTCCGCCGGACCAGCCCGCCGAGCCCTCCGACACCCCGTCCGGAGAGCAGTCCGAGCCCGTCCAGCCTGCGGAGGACCCTGCGGCCCAGACCTGGACCGAGGCGGAGGAGGCGGCAGCCTACGCGGAAGCGGAGGAATAACCAAACGCTGCACAGAAGAAACAAAGAATAGGGAGAGATATGGAAAGCACACTGAAACGAACCTGGGCGGAGATCGATCTGGACGCCCTGGCCTATAATTACGAGGTCCTCTGCCGCCGGATGGGGCCCGCCTCCCGGCTGATGGGCGTGGTGAAGGCGGACGCCTACGGCCACGGGGCCGTTGAGGTATCCCGGACTCTGGAGGAGCTGGGGGCGGCCTACCTGGCGGTGTCCAGCGTGGACGAAGCCCGGGAGCTGCGGGGGGCGGGCATCCGCCTGCCCATCCTGCAGCTGGGCATGACCCCGGTGGAGCAGACGGACCAGCTCCTGGCCCACCAGGTGACCCAGGCGGTCTGGAGCGAGGATGCCGCCCTGGCCTTCTCCCGGGCGGCGGAGGAGCTGGGCGGACGGCTGACGGTCCATATTAAGCTGGACACCGGCATGTCCCGGCTGGGGTTCCCCTGCGATGAGGGCCGGTTCGAAGCCTCCCGGGAGGCCGTCCGGCGGGCCTGCGCCCTGCCGGGACTGGCGGCGGAGGGGATCTTCACCCACTTTGCCGTCTCCGACGAGGACGGCGAAGACAGCAGGGGCTATACCCTCCTCCAGTACCGGCGGTTTGACGGCATGGTCCGTGCTCTGGAGGCGGAGGGCGTCCGCTTCACCCTCCGGCACTGCGCCAACAGCGGAGCCGCCGTGGGGTATCCCCAGCTGGGCCGGGACCTGTTCCGCCCGGGCATCGTCTCCTATGGCATCGGACACCAGGCCGGTCTGCTGGGCCTGCGGCCCGTCATGGCGCTGAAGACGGTGATTGGGACCGTGCGGGAGCTGCCAGCGGATACCTCGGTCAGCTATGGCCGCACCTACCTGACCCGGCAGCCCACCCGGGCGGGCGTCCTTCCCATCGGCTACGCTGACGGGCTCCATCGTACGCTCTCCAACCGCTGGCGGGTCTGGACCCCCTGCGGCACGGCCCCTATTCTGGGGAGAATCTGCATGGATATGTGCATGGTAGACCTTACCGGCTTGCCCCAGGTAAGAGAAGGGGACGAAGTGGAGGTCTACGGTCCCCACAATTCGGTCAACGAGGCCGCCGGCCTGGCGGGGACCATCGCCTATGAGCTGACCTGCGCCGTCAGCAAGCGGGTTCCCCGGGTCTACCGCCGCAACGGCCGGGAGATCGCCCGCGAACTGCTCCTGCGGACCTGATTGGAAGCCTTCCGCTCCGAGGGTGCCTGAAAACATAGAGGAAACTTTTTATAGCAATCATCAGAATTCCTGGCAAAAGCTCGGGGGTACAAAGCGCGGATGGCCGCGTTGCCGTCCTTGGCGGGCGTCAGCCCGCCTGCGTCCTCCGCCTTGCCCTGCGCGCTTCGTCCTCCCCTCCTTTTTTGTCATGAATTCTGAAGCATGCTATAATTTGCCGAAAAAGTCCGGATTCTCCTTTCGAGAGTCCGGACTTTTGGCTTGCTGTTTGGACGGTCCGGAAAAAACAAAATTGACGGATGGGACATAAACTGATATAATGTTCTTACCGTAGGCGGCGGAACCGCCGGGAGATCTTCCGAAAAAGGAGCGGAAATCATGAACGAGGACATAACAACCCAGCGGATCAGCGAAGAGGACATCCAGCGCCAGCTCCGGTTCTGCGGTGAGATCAGGACGCTCTGCCAGGGCAGGCCGGAGGGGCCGCCCCTGGCCTGCGTGCAGACCTACGGGTGCCAGCAGAACGTGGCGGACAGCCAGCGTATCATGGGGATGCTGCGGGACATGGGCTGCGCCTTTACCCAGGACCCCTATGAGGCGGACGTCGTCGTCCTCAATACCTGCGCCATCCGGGAGAACGCGGAAAAAAAGGTGTTCGGCGCGGTGGGCCAGCTGGTCCACGCCAAGGAGAAAAACCCGGACCTCCTGCTCTGCGTCTGCGGCTGCATGGCCCAGCAGGCGTCGGTGGCGGATAAGATCAAGCATTCCTACCGCCATGTGGACCTGGTATTCGGCCCTCAAGCCCTGTGGAAGTTTCCGGAGCTGCTGTACGAAACCTGGCGGTCGAAAAAGCGGATATTCTCCATTGCCGATGAGCGGGGCGCCATCGCCGAGGGACTGCCGGTGGTGCGGGAGAGCGGCATCAAGGCATGGGTTTCCATTATGTACGGGTGCAACAACTTCTGCTCCTACTGTATCGTGCCCTATGTCCGGGGGCGGGAACGGAGCCGGAAGGTGGAGGATATCCTTGCCGAGGTCCGGTCCCTGGCGGAGGCGGGGTACAAGGAGATCACCCTCTTGGGCCAGAACGTCAACTCCTACGGCAAGGACCTGGACAAGCCCATGGATTTCGCGGATCTCCTGCAGGAGATTGACAAAATCCCAGGGGACTATCTTATCCGCTTCATGACCAGTCACCCCAAGGACGCGGGGCAGAAGCTCTTTGAAACCATGGCCGCCTGCACCCACACGGCCAGGCAGCTCCACCTGCCGGTCCAGTCCGGCAGCAGCCGGGTATTGAAGGCCATGAACCGGGGGTATACCCGGGAGCAGTATCTGGAGAAGGTCCGCCTGGCCCGGGCAGCCATGCCGGACCTGGTGCTCACCAGCGACATCATCATCGGCTTCCCCGGGGAATCGGAGGAGGAGGCGATGGAGACGGTATCCCTCATTGAGGAGGTGCGGTACGATGCGCTGTTTACCTTCATCTACTCCCCGCGTCCAGGCACGCCGGCAGCGAAGCTGCCGGACCCGGTTTCCCGAGCGGAGAAGCAGGTCTGGTTCGACAAGCTGCTGGACAGCCAGAACCGCATTTCCGGGGAGCTCCACCGGGCTTACACGGGCCGAACGGTCCAGGTCCTGGTGGATGGAGAGAGCGGCGACGCCACATGGCCCCTCTCCAGCCGGACGCACGGAGGAAGGCTGGTCCACCTCAAAGGGGACAGGGCTCTGATCGGACGGTACGCCCAGGTCCGGATCACGGGCAGCAATACCTGGGCGCTGTTCGGCGAGGTTCTATAAGGGGACGAAGGTTCTGCACAAAGCATTTGCCGGAAGTCCCCCGGGAATTTCGACGACAAACGGAAGGCACGTCAACATTGGCAAGACAAGAGGTATTTATGACATTTTCTGAGCAAATTGCGAAATTACGCGAAAGCCGCAGTCTTTTGCAGAAGGATCTTGCAGGCATCCTAGGAGTCAGCCTGCACACATATCAGCGGTATGAGTATGGGACGGCGGAGCCGAAGCTCTCCATCCTGATTGTTCTGGCTGATTTTTACGGCTTGAGTTTGGACGAGCTGGCCTGCCGGGAGCGGGACGGGAAACGGTGAGGCGCAAAGTGCTCCCCGGGAGTCCACAAGCCCAGTCCGGCCCGCAGCCTCCCTTTCGGCAATATTTTTCTTTTGCGTGCTAAGGAGACGCCGCGCTGTGCGTGAACTGCACCCCGCTTGTTAGAATGCGATCTAACAAGCGGGGGATTTGTTATGTCATAAGGAGCGGCAAACGGACGGTATACGCCAGAGTTTAAGAAAATGGTCTGGCACTACCAATCTGTGAAAATTTCACTTTGCAAGCGCAGGAGCCTGACGGATCTCGAGTAATCCGTCAGGCTCCGCAAAAATTCCCCGTGCGGCGAGGAAGCGCCTCAGCCGTTCAGCGCCGCCCGGTCAGAAACGTCTTTTCTTAATCCAGCTCCCGGCCCGCGCTCCGATAGGGGCTGTTCAGGGGACTGGTCTGGTCCGCCTCCTTCTGGTACCGGCCTACCACGGTGGAAGCCAGGTCTACTGGCAGAAGGGTCCCCGCGCCGGCCACGCACCCGCCGGGGCAGGCCATGCCCTCCAGTAGATAGCCGTTGTACTTCCCGGCCCGGGCCAGGGTCATGAGCTTGCGGCATTCCCGCAGGCCCTCGGCCCGGGCGGTCTTGACCTCCAGATTGGGGTCGGCCTGGTGGATCACATCGGCCACCGCGCCGGCCACGCCGCCGGAAACCGCGAACCCCCGGCCTGCCGCCGTGCCTTCCCGCATGGCTTCGCCCTCGGGAATGGCGGCAAAATCTACACCCTTGGCTTCGAACATGCCCTGCAACTCCTCGAAGGTCAGCACGAAATCTACGTCAGAGCGAATATCGGAGCGGATGGCCTCCAGTTTCTTGGCGGCGCAGGGGCCCACAAAGACCACCTTGCAGTCCGGGTCCTGCTTCTTCACCAACCGGGCGGTGAATACCATGGGGGTCAGGGTCATGGAGATATTCTCGAACTGGGCGGGGAACAGCTTTTCCACCATGGCGTGCCACGCAGGGCAGCAGGAGGTAGCCATGAAGTCCTGCTCGGCGGGAACCCGCATCAGGAAATCTTCCGCCTCCTCAATGGTACACATGTCCGCGCCCACGGCGACCTCCACAACCCGGTCGAAGCCCAGCATCTTCATGGCTGTGGTAAACTTTTCCGGAGTGGATTCCTTGCCGAACTGGCCGATAAAGGCGGGAGCCACGATGGCGGCCACCTTGTTGCCCTCCATGATAGAGCGGACCACCTGGAAAATCTGGCCCTTATCCACGATGGCGCCGAAGGGACAGCTCACCAGGCACTGGCCGCAGGCCACGCACTTGTCCTGGTTGATCACGGCCTTGCCGTTGTCATCGCTCTCGATGGCATCCATGCCGCAGGCCGCCATGCAGGGACGCTCGATATAGATGATGGCGTTGTATGGACACGCCTTGGCGCATTTGCCGCATTTGATGCACTTATCCGGATCGATCTGGCTCTTGCCGTTGACAAAAGAGATCGCGCCCTTGGGGCATACTTTCTGACAGGAGGCGGCCAGACAGTTCTGGCAGAACTGGGTGACCTTGTACTGCTTGGTAGGGCAGGCGTGGCAGGCATACGGGATGATATTGATGAGGGGAGGCTCGTAGTAGGACTCGGCGATGGCAGCCTGATCCATGCCCTCGGTCATAAGGGTGCGGGACTGGATGGGACGGATGGACAGGCCCATTGCCAGCCGCACCCGCTCGCCCGCAATGGCCCGCTCTAGGAAGATGGATTCCCGGTGGAGGGCCTTGTCCCCGGGGACGATGATGTAGGGCAGGTCCTCCGCCTTGGTGTAGTCGCCGCCCTCATAGGCCATCCGGGCGACCTCGGTGAATACCTTTTTGCGGATATCGGTAATCAAAGATGGAATGCCGCGCATGGTGTACCTCCTTGTGATGCTTTTTTCTGCAAATTATCCTAAATTAGAGAGTAGCACAATCGCCGAAAAATGTCAATCCTGGCTTGTGGCCTTCCTTACGAAAAAAACCAGGACATTGCTGCAGAAATGAATGAAATCAGAGTCAATTTGCAGAGGAAACTGCAGCTTTTGCGGGGTTATGGTACATTGGCGTCAAACCAAGGAGGAACTAAATGGAATTCGAGAGTTTATTGGATAATGGCTTCAGAGGCGCAGCCTGCCTTGTGCAGAACCGGGAGGTCCTGTTCGCAAAGGCGTCCGGGTTCGCCGGCCTGCCAAACGAGACGCCCAATACGCTGGAGACAAAGTTCGCCAGCGCGTCAGCGGGGAAGGTCTTTGTAGCCGTGGGGATTTTGCAGATGATTGAGACGGGGCGCATTGCCCTCGGCGACACGCTGGGAAAGCTGCTGGACATGGAGCTGGGGCGTATTGATCCGGAGGTGACGGTGCGCCAGCTGCTGACCCACACCGCGGGAGTGCCGGATTATTTTGACGAGTCCGTCATGAGCGAGTATGAGGAGCTGTGGACGGATTACCCCAACTATAAAATCCGGCGCAACAGCGACTTGTTTCCGCTGTTTACCGGCAAACCCATGCTGTACCCCAGGGGCGAGCGATTTCAGTACAACAACTCCGGCTATGTGCTGCTGGCCGCCATCCTGGAACAGGCCGCCGGCATGGACTTCGACCAGTATCTACAGGTCAATGTATTCGATGTGTGCGGTATGACCTCCACAGGTTATTATGCCCTGGACAAGCTGCCCGCCAAATGCGCCAACCACTACATTTACTGCCCGGATACCGAGGATTTCCGCACCAATATCTTTTCCGTTGACGCCAAAGGCACCGGCGCGGGCGGAGCCTTTGTCACGGCGGGGGACGTCGTCCGCTTCTGGCAGGGACTGACAGAGGGCAGGCTGCTCTCCCCGGCTATGGTTTCCGACATGCTCCGGAAACAGGGCGGCGACGGCGGGGACCCGGAGGAGGGCTGGTACGGCTATGGCGTATGGCTGATTGACAATCCGAAGGGGAGGGATTTCGCGTATTTCCAGGGCTGTGATCCGGGAGTGAGCTTCCTTTCCGAGTACAATCCCAACAACGGTATGATCTCCGTACTGGCAAGCAACTATGGAGACAATGTCTGGCGGGAAATGCGGAAGATCCGGGCGGCGCTTTATTCGTAAGGCCCCTATCCGTTTGAGGGTTGTCGGTTAAAAAGCGAATAATTAGTAGGATTGTTGTATAAACATATCAATGTGTCAGCCCTTGCAATAGTGCGGGCTGACACTGTATTTGATTTTGTTCCTTGAAATAAGCAGAAAGCGATTGTATGATGAAACAGAAATTTCACTAAAATTCGGAACATCAGAATTCATTTTGCGTCTATACATACGAAAACAGAATTTAGGAGATAACCGCTCAAATGAAAAAGATTGTTGCATTAAGGCTCGGAAATAATACATTTGATGCAAGCCGTTTTGCTCGCCGCTGTAAACAGCGGCAACCGCAAAACATGGCAAATATTACTTCCGACCTTTCGGTTCGGAAGTAATAATAAACTTGTTGATTCAAATATCTCCTATCACTGATTGGATGTGTGCATAAAACCAGGTTGACAGGGACAGCCCTGCCAGCCTGGTTTTAAGTATTTTTGGCTAAGCCTGCTGAAAAGGTGTCACTGATATGCTTTTGCACCTGCTCCGGCGTTTCATCAAAGCCATACTTGATCCACTGGTAGATGACACCAAAATAGCCATAGATAAAGAAAGACATCAAATAGGAATAATTTTTGTCCCAGGTCTCCCCGCCGGACACCAGCAATTCACAAGCGCGCATGATAACCACAATCAGTCCATTGTTGTAAAGCAGGGAGAGCAGCCGCCGGTTTTCATAGATAAAACAGGTGAGCGCAAAGCCCTTGTCTTTCTCCACATCCTCCTGGTGCAGATCAGCATAGCGGCCCCACTCGTAATTGATTTTGTATATCAGCAGCTCCTCTTTGCTGTTCTTGCAGGCAAGGTGTCGGTAGAAGGTTGTCCTCCCTACCCCTGCCAGTTCACAAATCGTATTCACATTGATGCTGTCGTAGTCTTGGGCGGCCATCAGTTTGATCAGCGCATCCGCCAGACACAGCTTCATAAAAGCAGTTTGGTTTCGTTTCATTGAGGCACAAAATCCTCCTTTTGTTCCGCATAGCGCATATCAGCCAGTACGTTTTTGCATCATGGAAGTCAATATGGTATCCTGTATGGGCAAATGGGAATAGATGTTCTTAGTCGGGACATTTGTTCCAAACGCGGTAATCATAATATGTTTCTCTGACAAAGTCAAGAGGAGATGGGCGTGATGAAAAAAGTGTTGAAGATTTTAGGCATTGTGGCGTTAGTGCTGATGGTGCTGCTGGCAGTATTTTTTGCTTATGCCCAGTATAAGAATTGGAAAACGCTGAACACCCCCATTCTGCCGGATGACTACTACAAGGCGTTTGCGGAGACGTTTCCAGCAGGCGGTAAGCTGGAGAGATACTATGTAGGCCGGGGCGGCTATGAGGTGGAGCATCTGGAGTATACATCGGGCAACAAATCCATCGGCACCATCCGCATATACTACCCCGCCGAGCTGAGAAGCAGCGGCAAACAGTACCCTGTGGTGATGGTGGTGAACGGAAGTAACACACCCGCTAAAATCTATCTGCCTTTCTTCCAGCGGCTGGCCTCTTGGGGGTTCGTTGTCGTGGGTACGGACGATCCCCAGGCCGGTACCGGCGAGACAACGTCCATCGCCCTGGATTTTGTGCTGAACGAAAGTGAGATTGCCGGTCAGATCGACCGGGACAATATCGGCATTACCGGATATTCGCAGGGCGGTGCGGGGGCGCTGGGGGCAGCTACCAAATACGAAAACAGCCACCTCTACAAAGCGATCTTCACTGGCAGCGCGGCATATCCGTTACTGTCCATCAGCATGGGATGGGAGTATGACAGTTCCAAAATTTCCGTCCCTTATTTTATGACAGCGGCCACCGGCACTTCTGATGATTTGGGTGTGGCAGACATCAACACTGAATTTGGCGGTGTGGCCCCTCTCGCCTCTTTAGTGGAAATCTATGACAGCATAACAGATGACGTGCTGAAAATTCGTGCCCGTGTCACTGGTGCCGAACATGAACAAATGCAGGCACGGACGGATGGATACATGACCGCCTGGATGCTCTACCACCTTCAAGGGGACCAGGAGGCTGGAAAGGTGTTCCTGGGAGAAAATGCGGAGATACTGAGCAATCCAAACTGGCAGGATATTGAGAAGAATCATTAATGTGAGTTTGTAAGCACCGTATGTCCTAAGATAACATGGGTAATCAGAAACTTATTTTTATCAGAAACGGGATTGGAAAGCATTGAAAACGCACGGAAATGCCTGAAATAGTTTCTGATAAAAAAGTGGGCTTGGGCAACATTCTGTCCAAGCCCACACTGTCTATGGAGCAGAAAATTTCTGAGAGCCTGTTTAAAATCTTCTAATGAGGATGGCAATGAGGGCAAAAATGAGAATCTGAGCAGAAATAAAGAGTTTGC
>VSNB01000076.1 GCA_009774055.1 Clostridiales bacterium | reverse complement strand
CACCTTCCCCTTCCTCAACCGCCTCTTCGGCGGCGGCAGCAGCGGCAGCGCCCAGACGCCGGCCCCTGCCGCCGGCGACAGCGCCGGCAGGAGCCATGAGACGAAGGAGCGTAAGGCCGATAAGGCGCCCAAGCGGAAATACCTGGACAGCTACTGCATCAACCTCACCGACCGGGCCCGGTCCGGCAAGCTGGACCACCTGGTGGGCCGGGAGCAGGAGATCGAGCGGGTGGTCCAGATCCTCAACCGCCGGCAGAAGAATAACCCCTGCCTTATTGGCGAGCCCGGCGTGGGCAAGACGGCCATTGCCGAGGGGCTGGCCCAGCGCATCGCCAACAGGGAGGTGCCCTTCAAGCTGCGGGACAAGGAGGTCTATCTGATGGACCTCACCGCCCTGGTGGCCGGCACCCAGTTCCGGGGCCAGTTCGAGAGCCGGATGAAGGGACTCATCGAGGAGATCCGCAAGTGCGGCAATATCATCCTGGTGATCGACGAGGTCCACAGCATCGTGGGCGCCGGCGATGCCGAAGGCAGCATGAACGCCGCCAACATCCTCAAGCCCGCGCTGAGCCGGGGGGAGATCCAGGTCATCGGCGCCACCACCTTTACCGAATACCGCAAGCATATTGAGAAGGACACCGCCCTGGAGCGCCGCTTCCAGCCGGTAACGGTAAACGAGCCCAACCTGGAGGATACCATGAAGATTCTCCGGGGCATCGCCCACTACTACGAGACGTTCCACGGG
This sequence comes from Clostridiales bacterium, assembly GCA_009774055.1. Lineage (GTDB taxonomy): Bacteria > Bacillota > Clostridia > Oscillospirales > Oscillospiraceae > Pelethomonas. The sequence continues at coordinate 12,061 of VSNB01000076.1, read as the reverse complement.
GTGAGGATTCCTGAGGGCATCCTGCGCCAGGCAGTGCTGCTGAGCGAGCGGTATATCACTGACCGTTTCCTGCCGGACAAGGCCATCGACCTTATCGACGAGGCATGCTCCGACATGAACCTGAAGGACGCGGGCATCAACCGCCGCCAGGAGATCAGCCGGGAGCTGGCGGATTACGGCAAGGAGCGGGAGCTGCTGGAGGCCGCCGAGGAGCCCAATTTTGAGCGCCTGGCGGAAATCAAGAGCAAGGAGCTCCAGCTTCAGACCGAGCTGGACGGCCTGACCGCCCAGGGGGAGCCCCAGTTGACCATGGACAACCTGGCGAGGGTCATCGAGCTCTGGACCAAGATTCCCGCCAGCAAGATTCGGGAGGAGGAGTTCAAGCGGCTCAGCGAGCTGGACCAGCGGCTGAAGCAGAAGGTAATCGGCCAGGACCAGGCCATCGATGCCGTGTCCGCCGCCATCCGCCGCAACCGGGTGGGCATTTCTCCCAAGCACAAGCCGGTGAGCTTCATTTTCGTGGGCAGCACCGGCGTGGGCAAGACGGAGCTGGTCAAACAGCTGGCGGACGACCTGTTCAACGCGCCGGAGAGCCTTATCCGGCTGGATATGTCCGAGTTCATGGAGAAGCACTCTGTGTCCCGGATCATCGGCTCTCCTCCAGGCTATGTGGGTTATGACGAGGCGGGCCAGCTGACGGAGAAGATCCGCCGCAAGCCCTACTCCGTGGTCCTCTTCGATGAGATTGAGAAGGCCCACCCCGATGTGCTGAACGTGCTGCTGCAGATTCTGGACGATGGGCAGATCACGGATGCCCACGGACGGAAGGTGAATTTCGAAAATACCGTGATCGTCATGACCTCCAACGCCGGCAGCGAGCGGAAGGAGGGTTCGGTAGGCTTCAACAAGACCGTGGGCGAGCTGGACAAGGACCGGGCCATGAAGGCGCTGCAGCAGTTCCTCCGCCCGGAGTTTATCAACCGTGTGGACGAGATTGTCTGCTTCAATAAGCTCAGCGAGGAGGACTTCCGGCCCATCGCCCGGCTGATGCTGGATGAACTGAAGGCCAGCATGAAGGAGAAGGGGCTGACCTTCTCCTATGACGACGAGCTGGTGAAATATCTGGTGAAAAAGTCCTATTCGGCCGCCTATGGAGCGAGAAACCTCCGCCGCACCATTCAGAAGGAGGTGGAGGACCAGCTGGCCCTGACGATTATCAACAGCTACGACCACCCCGCGACCCATCTGTCCGCCACCTCTGAGGAGGAGAAGGTCGTCATCCGGGCGCTGTAAGCCTGCGTGGAGGGAGGAAACGCGATGAATCTGTTCCGAAAGGATATGGAGCCCCGCTGCGCGTACTGCGCCAAGGGCAGTATGATCAACGAAAGGGAGGTGGTCTGTCCCCGCAAGGGGGTGGTCGCCATGGAGTACTGCTGCCGCCGCTTTCGATACGATCCGTTCAAGCGGGTTCCGCCCCGCCCGGTGAAGCTGGAGACTTCCCGGCTGAAGGAAGAGGACTTCGCTATATAAAAAGTCTGTCCGGCAGCGGTCGAAGCTGCCGGACAGACTTTTTTCTTAAGAGAGCTGGGCGGGGGTCAGGGAATCCGTGTAGACGGCGTCACAGCCGGCGTCCAGCAGCTTTTTAGCCGTTGCGGCGTCGTTGACCGTGTGGACGTAGAGCTGGATGCCGTACTCGTCCGCGATGGAGGCGAAGGCCGGGTTCCACCAGTGCTGGTCTATGGCAATGCCCTTGATGCCGTGCTTGGCGCAGTAGGCGGCTCTTTCCCGGAAGGAATCCTTGGTGCCCGTAAAATCCTCGTCCTGATAGAGGGTGTATATGTAGTGGGGGAAGGGATAGATATTATGCAGGCCGGTGCGCATGTTCCCGCTGTATACCTGTATGGCGATCCGGTCGAACAGATAGGTCAGGCCCAGCTCCCGGGCGTCCGCCAGCATGGAATCGAACTGGATGGTAAAAACGTCGGACTCCGTGAACTTGGTATCCGTAATCACGCAGATGTCCGGGTATACCTCCATCAGCTGCAGCAGGTCGCGGAAGGAGAGGGGGGTGTACTTGTCCAGTATTTTCTCGGAAAGGAATTTGTCCCGGGTGGGGATGCGGGCCCAGTCAATCCCGCTCTGCCACGAGGTGTTCCACCAGTCGTGGCGGAGGACGTTTTTCGCGTCCCGGGTCAGCCGCAGGTCCACTTCGAAGACCCGGATGCCGGCCTCGTACTGGGCCAGAAAGCTTTCCACGCAGTTGGGTGTGGTAAGTCCGCCGATGGAACCCATGCCGTGGGCCACTAGCTGGGAATTGGACAGAATCTCCGCGGCTGACAGCTCGCCCGCCGGCTTGGTCTTTTCCTGGACCGCCGGTTCCTCTGCCTCCTCCGCATCCTGGTCAGACTCCGAAGGGGCCTTGGCGGCGGGAAGGACGGAGACGTTGAGCTGTGATGCCGCCGGCGGCTGGTCCATTGGCTGCTCCCACCGCAGGGGTTCCGCCTCCGCCGGAGGCGCTGCGGTTTCCGTCCGATCCTGCCCGGAAGGCAGCAGCAGGTATACGATGACCACCAGCTCCAGCAGGGACACCGCCAGCAGGAAGCCGGTCAGCGGATGGCGCTTTCTTCTCTTTTCCAGGTGTTTTGGGGGATTTCTCACGGGATTTACCTCCCAATTCTATCAGATGGCTTCAATTTTACATCAAATTCCCGGAAAAGTCTACCGCTTTTTTTAGGGCGGCAGGCGGAAAAGTGTGTATTCCTGCACAAAACGGGAACATTTCCGCCGTCAGGAAAAAATTTCTATTACCCCCTTGCGTTTTATATCGGCATTTTGTATAATGACAGCAGTCCATTTTTGGATACATTATCAATACCAACGACAGTAAGGAGCGTGACGACATGGCCGAGGAAAATGTGACCCCTATTACCGAGGAGGCCGAAAGCAAACATTTTATCCATCAGTTTATCGACGAGGACATCGCAGAGGGTGGCCGGTTCCAGGGCATGGCCGTCCACACCCGGTTCCCGCCGGAGCCCAACGGCTATCTGCACATCGGGCACTGCAAGGCTCTGTGCATCGACTTTGGCACCGCCGAGAAGTATGGCGGATTGTGCAATCTCCGCATGGACGATACGAACCCCACCAAGGAGGACGTAGAGTACGTCCAGGCTATCCAGGAGGATATCCACTGGCTGGGCTTCGACTGGGGGGACCGGTTTTTCTATGCTTCCGACTACTTTGAGAAGATGTATGAGTGCGCCGTATCCCTCATCAAGAAGGGCCTGGCCTATGTCTGTGAGCTGACGCCGGAACAGATGCGGGAAATGCGGGGCGATGTGAACGCCCCTGCCAAGTGTCCCTACCGCAACCGTCCCGTGGAGGAGAGCCTAGATCTCTTCGCCCGGATGCGCGCCGGCGAGTTTGCCGATGGCGCCATGACCCTGCGGGCCAAGATCGATCCCGCCAGCGGCAATTTCAACATGCGGGATCCGGTGATTTACCGGATCAACCACATGCACCACCACCGCCAGGGGGACAAATGGTGCATCTATCCTATGTACGATTTTGCCCATCCCATTGAGGACGCCATGGAGTGCATCACCCATTCCCTCTGCTCCCTGGAGTTTGAGGCCCACCGGCCCCTGTACGACTGGGTGGTGGAAAACTGCGACCTGCCCTCCAAGCCCCGGCAGATCGAGTTCGCCCGCCTGGGCATCAACTACACCGTCATGAGCAAGCGGAAGCTCCGCCAGCTGGTGGAGGAGGGAAAGGTTTCCGGCTGGGACGATCCCCGGATGCCCACCCTCTGCGGCCTGCGGCGGCGGGGCTACACCCCGGCCTCTATCCGGAATTTCTGCGAGCGCATCGGCGTGGCCAAGGCCAGCAGTACGGTGGAGTTCGCCTTTCTGGAGCACTGCCTGCGGGAGGACCTGAACGAGACGGCCCGGCGGGTGATGGCCGTCATCCGCCCGGTGAAGCTGGTGATCACCAACTATCCCGAGGGACAGAGCGAAACCTTTGCGGTGGAGAACAACCCCAACCGTCCCGAGGACGGCGTCCGGACCATTACCTTTTCCCGGGAAATCTACGTGGAGGCAGAGGATTTCCTGGAGACGCCGGTGCCCAAGTACAAGCGGCTGTACCCCGATGGCCCGGAGTGCCGCCTCAAAGGCGCATACCTCATCAAATGCACCGGCTGCCGGAAGGATGAAAACGGCAATGTGGTGGAGATCTACGCTGTCTACGACCCCGACAGCCGGGGAGGAAACCCCTCCGACGGGCGGAAGGTGAAGGGTGCGACCATTCACTGGGTGGATGCCGCCACAGCGGTGGACGCGGAGTGCCGGCTGTATGACAATCTGTTCTCCGACCCATCCCCCGATGCCGCAGACAAGAATTTCCTGGACTGCATGAATCCGGATTCCCTGGAAATCGTTACCGGCTGCAAGGTGGAGGCCGGTCTGGCGGAGGCCGCAGCCCCGGCGGGTTTCCAGTTCATGCGGGTGGGCTACTTCTGCCTGGACAGCAAGGACAGCAGGCCCGGGCACCTGGTGTTCAACCGCAGCGTAGGACTGAAGGACAGCTTTAAAATGTAAAAAGTCCCCGGCGGTACGTTTTATGCGTACCGCCGGGGATTTCATTATTCTTGAATGATCGTGTATCCGTTATCTGAAAAATCTTCCGGATCATTAGGATAGAACTGGATGGCGGTCTGGACCAAGCTGAATGTGCCGGAGAGGTTCCAGCTGCCACGCATACGGTTCTCCATGGCAGTCCGGACGGGGTACTGGAGCCATGAGTTTTGATGGGTATAGTTGATCCAGCTGTCCATGATATACCCGTCCGCGTTTTCCAGCGTGTCGTAGGCCACATATCCCCGCTGCCGCTGTCCTCTGGCAGGGAAGGAAAAGGCGGCGAAGAGGTCGTTATTCTGCTGCTTCCCCCAGAACATGGTGTCGGACTGATAGCTCCGCTCGCCCAGGTAGTGGTAGGGGGCGGCGTAGGTCGTCCCGTCCCGGTCATACAGCACCCGCCCGGTGGCCTCGCCGCCCTTGGACCAGCCCTCCTCAATATGGTAGGCGGGCCAGAATTGCAGGGACTCCGTGCCATGGAAGCCGGGATCAACGATCCACTCAAAGTGATGGATGATCCGCCAATGCTCCCGTTCCCCGGGGAGCTCCACCGCCACGCCGGTGATCCGCAGTTCGTTGACATCATATACACGGGTCTGAACGTGGTAGCCGCTTTCTTCTCGTGTGACAAGCCTGCCTCCATTGACTGGATAGTCCCCCTGATCCACAAAAATGCGGATCGCCCCCTCACAGATCGCCAGGTCCTCCGCCGTGAGGTCATTCAGCACGTTTTCCGGGAAGCCCAGGTCCAGAAGCTCCTCCCGCAGCTCATCCAGACCCATCTGTTCCCTCTCCGGCACTGGGACCCACCCCATATCATACCCGCTGGCGAACAGATAGCAGCCAGCGATTCCCGCAGCCAGTGCGCCGGTGATCCCTGCGCCCAGCGCAAAATCGGAGAACCGCACAGGAGCCAGCCGGATGGCGTAGCCCGCCTCCTCCAGCTGTCGGGGAAGCTTCCAAAGGGTGCGGAGGATAATGAAATAGGCGAGGATGAGGACCCAGCCCAGAAAGCCGGTGTAGTTCACCAGAGCCAGGGCGCACATAATCAGGTACCACACCGCAAGAGCGGTGGTGCCGGGGGCGGCAGGAGCCAGCCCTGCTTTTTGCCGCGCGGCGCGGAACCCGGCCCGCAGGCCCAGCGCCTGGACAAAGGACACGAAGGACAGGACGTAGGGGAGAGGCCGCATCCAGGGCAGCTGGTAGACCTCCGCCTGCCAGACGGCGGCATTGAGGATCAGGCAGGCATAGCGGACCGCCGCTTGGAGCAGAGCCAGATGCCAGCAGAGTGCGAAGCCCCGGTTCTCCCGCCGCAGGGCCCGGAAGCCCAGCAGAAGCAGCAGCGTCCCGATGGCGGGCAGGAGGTAGTTCAAGCACCAGAAGTTCAGTGTCACCAGATTGAGGGCGATGCCCAGCAGAGCCCGCTTCATGGCCCGCCGCCAGGGGGTGATCTCCTCCACCAGCCCGTCGTCCGGCGGCAGGGAGGAGGCTCCCGCCCTCATCAGGGCCTCCAGCTCCTGGTCGCTCAGATTCTGAAAATTCCGATCATTCACAGTATGCGCCCCCCAACTCCTTCCGCAGGCGTTTTTTCAGCCGGTACAGCCGCCCCTCCACCGCCCGCTCGGTCATGCCCATTTCGGCGGCGATCTGAGCGGTAGGCTGCAGATAGTAGTATTTTCGGTGAAACAGGATCTGGTCCCGCCGGGACAGGGACGACAGGGCCCGCCGCAGGTCCTCCAGTAGCTCCCGGCGCAGGACCTGCTCCTCCGGCCCGGGGGCGGGGGAGGCTCGCTCCGGGGACAGCGGCTCCGTATCCTGCCGCCGCTTCCTGGCCCGGCTGATGGCGGCGTTTCGGGTCAGGGCCGTGAGCCAGGTGGAAAACGCGCCCCGGTCCGGAGAGTAGGCGTCCACCCGCTCCCAGACCAGAAGGACGACGTCTGCCAGGCACTCCTCCCGGTCCTGCTCATCCGGCAGGATGGGGGAGAGGATGTACCGCATCAGAGGGCCGTACCGCCGGGACAGTTCCTCCAGGCCGCTCTGCTCCCGCCGCCGCAGCCGATCAATCAATTCGCCGTCTCCCACGGTTACCGCCTCCTTTTCTCTCTTCACCTTACTATACGCAAAAATCGGAGAAAACCCACGAAATATTTTCAAGGGCCGACGCTTCTTCACGAATCGCGGAAATCCACGCTGGAAGAAGCTTCTATTCACAAATTGTTCAAATTTCCGTCATGACCAGTTCTTTTTCTTTGGTTATATTGATACCATCAAAGGAGGATGCCCCATGACGATGAATCAGCCTCGACTGCGTAAGCTGCGTTATCAGATCACACCGGAGGATTACGCCGCCCTGCGGGCCTGTTTGTCCGCCAGAGCGGAGGAGAGGGAAACCCGGAGCGTTCATACGATGTTTTTCACCAGCTACCGGGACCATGTCCCGGCAGGTTCCATGGGAGAAATCTTGGCCCCGGAGCGGGAGGAGGCAAGGTTTTCCCTTCACTATTACGATAACGACCCTACTTATTTGATCCTGGAACGGCGGCAGGACGGCCAGCGTACCAGCGCCATGGTGGCGGAGGCGGAGTGCCGTGCGCTGCTGGCGGGGGAGACGGACTGGCTGCTGGACCGGCGCAATCCGCTGCTGCAGGACTTTCACGAGAGCCTGACGGAGCGCATGCTGCTGCCGCAGGTGCTGCTGACATACCATCGTGAGGTCTACAGCGCCGACGGCCTGGACCTGTGGGTGGCGTTGGATACGGACATCCGGGCCTCCCTGCAGCATATGGATTTCCTGGACCCCCAGCAGCTGGAGCGGGATACTACCGGCCAGGATGGGAAGATTATGCTGGAGATCAGCTACAGCGACCGGATTCCGGACGATGTGATGTATCTGCTGGAGGAAACCGCGCCCCGCCGCCGGCTGGTGAGCAGTCTGGACAGCGGAAAACCTTGAGATCATCTTCTCTTAAGAGCACACAAAAAAACAGCAGCTTGACGGGCTGTCAGCCCGACACAAAGCGCCGCTTCCGGTAAAAGCCGGAGCGGCGCTTTTGTATCGCTTCCGGTCACAGCGTCCTCCGCTTGCCGGGGAGGCGCTTCGCTTGCATACACGCAAAACCGAGGGAATGCGCTTCGGACTTTTTGGCCGATAGGGGCTTGACAAAAGTACAACAGCATGTTATATTCTTGGAGTCAACATTATGTCATACATTGAAGGGGATGAAAACATGGTACAGCAATTATCCGATGCCGAGCTGGAAATTATGAAAATCGTCTGGGGGAACCCGGAGGAGGTGACGCTGTTTCCCTATATCATGGATGGTCTGGCAGCAAGGGGCAGGCCGTGCCAGAAGAACACCCTGATCGTTCTGCTGTCGCGGCTGATGAACAAGGGAGTTCTGAGCGCCAGAAAAATCGGACGCCGCAACGAATATACCGCGCTTGTTTCAGAAACGGAGTACCAGACGATGCAGACGAAAAACTTTCTGGATAAAATCTACGAAGGGAGCGCAAAAGGGCTGGTTTCCAATCTGATTATGGGCGACCTCCTGGCAGACGAGGAATATGAGGAATTGAAACTGCTGCTGGAGAAGGGAAAAGGGCAGCAATGAACGCGGTTTTGAAAATTTTCCTGTCCATGTCTTTTTCCGGCGGCTTGCTTATTCTGGCTTTGCTTTTGGGAAAACGTTTTTTGAAAAACAAAATCAGCCGGCAATGGCAGTATTACATTTGGCTGGTTGTTGTTGTGCGGCTGCTGCTCCCGTTCGGGCCGGAAGTAAGCCTGATGGGAAAGGCATATCAGGCTGTCGATCAGGCAATATCCCAGGCTGCTCCTATTCCGCCACAGCAACAGTCCCCACAAAACGCTCCGGGAGGCAATTTTGCTCCCGCTGTTGGGGCGGAGCAGCACAATGAAACGGTGAACAGTCCGGCGGATGATGTAACAACCGCCCACCCACTTCAAGATATCGGAGTGTTGTTAATCAATCATATCTGGCTGGTGTGGCTGGTGGCCGCGCTGGGGCTGCTGATACGGAAAATAACAATCTATCAGGGCTTTGCACGGTATATCAGGGCTGGATTAGCCCCGGTTTCTGACATTGAGCGGTTAGACGAACTTGCTATTGTCGCGGAGCGATCAGGCATCAAAAAGCCGATAGAGCTATGTGTCAATCCGTTGGTTTCCTCCCCGCTGCTGATTGGCTTTTTCCATCCATGTATTGTACTGCCCAGTGCAGATATTCCCGAAAAGGATTTTCAGTATATCGTATTGCATGAACTGATGCACTACAGACGGCGGGATATGTTCTATAAATGGCTGGTACAGGTTACCGTCTGCCTGCATTGGTTTAATCCGCTGGTTCATCTCATGAGCCGGGAAATTACCAAGGCTTGTGAGTTCTCCTGTGATGAAGCCGTCCTCGCTAAAATGGGACAAGATAACGCCTCGGACTATGGAAAAACCTTGCTTGACGCTATGGCGGCAGTGGGAAGATACAAGGAAAATCTTGGGACTGTCACTTTAAGCGAAAATAAACAGCTTTTGAAAGAAAGGTTAGGTGCAATTATGAAGTTTAAGAAACAATCGAGATCAGGTAAGATATTGACTGCCGTGCTAACACTGTGTGTAGTTCTGGGAGCGGCCTTTGTTGGGGTCTATTCGCTGGGGTCAGTCACAGCGAATGCCCATGCGGCGTCTCTCCCTGGTACGCCATTGGACATCACCGGCAGGCCCTCGCTGTCGCTGAATGTCAGCAGCGCCGCTGTTAATGTGCTGGCGGCGGAAGACAATCAGATTTCGGCTGAATACAACAGCGATGTCTATACCGTTCGCATCATCCAGCAGAACCGCGACTGGAAGGTTTCAATCTCCTGCAAAACCAGTATGAACACAAATGATGAAACAATCAAGCTCTATCTTCCCAACGTGGATTACAGTGATGTGAAATTGAAAGCCGATAACGGGCATCTGACCTGCGGCCTGATCCGATCCGGCAATATCGTGGGCAATTTCAATATGGCTTCCGTCTTTTTAATCTTGCCGGAGGGATTTTCCGGCTCGGTAAACGCTGTTGCCGACAGCGGATATTTCCAGTTGGTTTCCCAAGATGATTTCAAAAATACCACCACCACTATTACCGACAACGGCGATTGGGGCGAGATTTACAAGCCGAAGAATTTCAAGGAAAGCGGGAATACTTCCACATTTACAGACGGCACAGGGGCAAATACAATTCGGGTTCTGCGAAAAGGCTCCGGTGTTATGGGGATTTATACTTCACAAAGTTTTACCGCTTCTAATGAGTTCCCGGATGATTGGAAGGAACTGTGGCAAGATGAATGGCAGGGCAAGCCCTGGGAAGATGACTGGTGGCAAAATACCTGGCAGGAAGATGATACCTCCAGTGCTCCCGCCGCGAGTGACGAGCGGTCTGAAAAAACGAATACAGCTTCCACAGACATAGAGCGGTACTATGAGGCCGGCAGTTTGCCTCTGTTTGAAATTACGTTCCCCCGGCTGGATGAAAGTACGCAAAGGAAATGGCTTGAAAAGTGCTATGCGGAAGGGGACTTTGCTTTCTTTTCTGTCGCCGCGCGTCGGCTTGACACAAGTTCCGCTCTGTTTACCGGCTTCGCCGAAAAAGCGTATGCCGATGAGAAAACAGCGTTTTTCTCCATCTTGACCGACTGCATGGACGAAACGCAACTGCAACTTTGGCTGGACAGGGCTTTGGAAGATGGGAACTGGGCATTTCAATCCATGCTTTTTGATAAGATGGGCAAGAGGGACGAATTTGACGAGCTGAAAGAGAAACAGGAAAAGGAATGGGCCGAGGCGCAGATAGCGGAATATGAGGCGGTAGGCGTCACGATGGTGGATGAAAAGACCTATTATTATCAAGGACAGCTGGTCAATATCTTTCTGGACATCCGGAAGAATGGCTCCTTCTATACTCTGAATATGAACCCGAAGGGAACCGTCAATATTAAAATCACCCGCGACGCGAACGACAATATCACAGGCGCTGCCTATATGACCGAGGCGGAAGTGGCTGAACTGTTGTGGGAGATGGATGATGACCCGGACGATAAAACGGATGTGGAACTGATCTCCGTTGATCTCAAGACTGTAGCGGCAGGAGAAACGATCTTCCTGGGGGAATATACATTGTCCGAGGGGGACGAAATTTTGTACGACATTTCAGCGAAAACAGGAAATAGAATGAAGGTTTTTTTCGCTAAGGATGGGCAGAAAGATGTGGCCTATTGGTCTGTGGATAACCTGCGGCAGCCGGGCGAATCGCTGGAATGTATTGCGGATTTTATCGTCGGGCCTCCGACAACAAAGCCCGGAACCTATAAGCTGTATCTCCAGGCTCCGGACGGCGCTTTGAAAAATGTAAAGGGCGGTATTTTCCTTGCGCCAGCGGACGCGTCCTGACTTATTCCCACGATATTACTTCCGAGCCGAAAGGTCGGAAGAAATATTTGCCATGTTTTGCGGTTGCCGCTGTTTACAGCGGCGAGCAAGATGGCATGAATCAAATGTATTATTTCCGAGCTTTAAGCTTGGAAATAATACTTCACGGTGCAGGGCTTGAGCGCTTTTTTCGTGGCTTGTGCCCGAACAACATACAGGCTGCCGTTTTTTGACAGCGCATGAAACGATGCGCTGCAACACACGAATGGAGAAAGATATGAAACATATCACCACACAAAATTTCAGAATCCTGTGAGATTTCATGGATGTCAGGCGCTTCATGATCGAAATTTATGAGTGGGACTGGCGGAACGGGAAAAACAAGGCGGTTCTATTTGAAGGACAGTCCGCCATAATGGAAGCGGCCGGGAGAGCGGGCTATGTCCGAACAGACGGATATAACGAGCGGGTCTTTGACTTCGACAGGCCGCTGGATTATCCTCTGCCGGAGGGCTTTCGATTTGTGGAGTCGGGAAAGCTGGACCCGGCAAAAATCGAAGAATGCGGCTGGAAGGGCTTTGATCATGAGCAGGAGGAGAAACCCTGAGATGGAACCTGCGAGAGTGCGCTCCGCCTGATGGCTTCGCCCCACACTACGCCGTCCCTGGCCGTTGCGGTCGAGAACGACCGGCGGGAATACGTCTGCTTTGCCGGTATGTGGTGGACGCCGGAGAACCATTTGGCCTACATGGAGCCCCTCTGTACCGTCCCTCAATACCGCCGCAAGGGGCTGGCGGCAGCGGCTCTCTCGGAGCTGTACCGCCGGATGAAGCCCCTGGGCGCGACGCATATGACAGGGGGAGGAAATCCGTTTTACGAAAAAATCGGATTTGAGCCCTGCATCGGCTGGACATTCTGGGAAAAGCCGGAGCAATCCTGACGGATTGTAAGGGTTTTTAACGAAGTCTGGGCGGAAAATCCGCCGTCAAGACGTGCGCGGGGAGAT
>VSNB01000075.1 GCA_009774055.1 Clostridiales bacterium | reverse complement strand
GGGGTGTGGTGTTTTTTATTTTCTCGTATCTAACTCGCTTAAAAAAAAACACTGCTTGTAAAATTTTTCTGCCTTTTGGCAGACTTTTTCGACAAGCCGGATCCCCGCCGGCATCTTCCGGCGGGGATTTTTTGCCCTATGGGGCCAGATATTCTTCCAGGCAGACACCCTGCGCATAAATTTCCGCCGCGGCGTCCCGTCCCACGTAGCGGTAATGCCATGGCTCATAGATGATCCCGGTGATCTCGCTCTTGCCGCCGGGGTAGCGAAGGATGAATCCGTACTCCCAGCTGTGGGCCATGAGCCACTGCTGGACAGCGGTATCCTCCTGCGTCTCATCCAGGTTCTGGTTGTCCAGGTCTACAATGTCTACCGCCAGGCCCAGCTGGTGCTCGCTGGTTCCGGGGCGGGCCACCACTTTGCCCGCCTCCTCCTCCGCGTCCGTCTGGGCGTACCCCTGCGCCAACAGGCGGTCCACTTTGTTCTGGTAGAGCTCCTCCTGCTTCTCATAGCTGCGGTAGGCCGAGCAGATGACCGGCGACAGCCCCGCCGCCCGGCAGGCATCCATCATCGCCTGTAGGTCCGGATAGCACCGCTGGTCCACCACCAGGCCGTTGGACAGCTTTTCCGGCGTAAAGGTATTGTCCCGGGACAGGGGATTCCACTGGTTCACCAGGGTCAGGCTCCAGCTGGACAGATCGGGCGCGTCCGGCTCCGCCAGGGACGCCATGGACCTGACGGCCACGGTCCGCGCAGGCTGGGCCGGCTGAGGCGGCTCCTCCGGTGGGAGGGCCGAGGCCAGGGTGAAAAACAGAACCGCCAGCAGGAACGCATACAGGGGCAGGCGGCTTCCCCTCCGGCGTCGTGTCCGCCGCCGGCCCCTGCGGACGGCGGCTCTTCTTTGGTACATGCAAAACACCTCTCCATAATCTGGAATGGATTCTATCATAGCGAGGCGCCTGCTTGAACCGGCCTCTGTCCGGCATCCATCCGGCATCGAAAATCTTACGAACCGCCCTTTCCCCGTTTTCCCGGCTTTATGCCCGTCCCCGCGCATATTTGTCTTGCCATTCGCCGCGAAACAGGTTAAAATATCCCCATTGGGCGGCGGAGCCCGCCCGGACAAAGGAGATTTGACTGTGGATAAGAGATTGGCGCGTATTCTGCCCAGAGTGCAGAAGCCCGCCCGGTATGCCGGCGGGGAATATAACGAAATAAAGAAGGACAAGCGGAATGTGGACCTCCGCTTCGCCTTCTGCTTTCCGGACACCTATGAGATCGGGATGAGCAACCTGGGGTTCCGCATTCTGTACGGCATTCTCAACGAGATGCCCGGCGTGTGGTGCGAGCGGGTGTTCACCCCGTGGACGGATATGGAGGAGGAGCTTCGTAAAAACGGCATCCCCCTTTTCGCCCTGGAATCCGGGGACCCGGTGGGGGAATTTGACATCATCGGCTTCTCTGTGGGCTACGAAATGGCCTACACCGCCATGCTGAACATGCTGGACCTCAGCGGCCTGCCCCTGCGGAGCGAAGACCGGACGGGACTGGCCCCCCTGGTCATCGCCGGAGGCACTGCCATGTATAACGCCGAGCCGGTGTCGGACTTCATCGATCTGGCCCTCATCGGCGAGGGGGAGGAGCTGCTGCCGGAGGTGGTGGAACTCTACCGCCGGGCCAAGCGGGAGAACTGGGACAAGCCCCGGTTCCTCCGGGCGGCGGCGGGGATACAGGGCGTATATGTCCCCTCCCTCTATAACGTTTCGTATCATGAGGACGGGACCATTGCCGCCATCGCCCCTCTGGACGGCGCGCCGGAGAAGGTGGTCAAGCGGGTGGTCCACGATATGGACAAGTCCTACTACCCCGTGAAAACCATCGTGCCCTCCACGGAGATCGTCCACGACCGGGTGACCCTGGAGGTCTTCCGGGGCTGTATCCGGGGCTGCCGGTTCTGTCAGGCGGGGTACGTCTACCGTCCGGTGCGGAGCCGGAGCCGGGAGCAGCTGGCGGAGTACGCCCAGGCGTCCATCCTGGATTCCGGCTATCAGGAAATGACCCTCAGCTCCCTGTCCACCAGCGACTATCCGGAACTGGTGGGCCTGTGCGACGACCTGGATGCCTTCTGCGGGAAGAACCACGTAAACCTCTCCCTCCCCTCCCTCCGGGCGGATAACTTCTCCATGGAGCTGATGCAGCGGCTCCAGCGGGGCCGGAAGGCGGGGCTGACCTTCGCCCCCGAGGCCGGCACCCAGCGCCTCCGGGACGCCATCAACAAGAACGTCACCGAGGAGGAGCTGACCGAGAGCCTGAAGACCGCCTTCTCCGGCGGATGGAACGCGGTGAAGCTGTATTTCATGCTGGGCCTGCCCACAGAGACGGACGAAGACGTGCTGGGCATCGCGGAAATGGCCAAGCACGCCGTCCACACCTGGCGGGAGTACGCCAGCAGCAAGAGCCGGGGCCTGCGGGTGACGGTGTCCACCTCCTGGTTCGTGCCCAAGCCCTTCACTGCCTTCCAGTGGGAGGCCCAGATTCCCCGCCAGGAGTACGAACGGCGAGTGAAGCTCCTCCGGGAGGCCCTCACCGCCAAGGCCGTCACATACAACTGGCACGACGGGGACGCCAGCTTCCTGGAAGCCGTGCTGGCCCGGGGGGACCGGCGGCTGGGACGGGTTCTGGAAAAAGCCTTCCGCAAGGGGGCGAAGCTGGACGCCTGGAGCGACTGCTTCGACTTGAACCGCTGGCTGGAGGCCTTTGCCGAGTGCGGCCTGGAGCCGGAATTCTACGCCTGCCGGGAGCGGGCCCGGGAGGAGATTCTGCCCTGGAGCATGATTTCCTGCTATGTGTCCGACGACTACCTGTGGCGGCAGCGGGAGCTGGCCCGCCAGTCCGTCACTACGCCCGCCTGCCGCACCCGGTGCAGCGGCTGCGGGGCCAACGCCGTGGAAGGGGGAGAGTGCTATCATGGGTAAGCTGCGGCTGATCTTTACCAAGGAGGGCCGGGCGGTGTATATCTCCCATCTGGACCTGCTGCGGACCTTCCAGCGGGTGTTCCTCCGCCAGGGGCTGGTTCTGCGGCACTCCCAGGGGTTCCACCCCCACCCCATCCTCTCCTTCGCCCTGCCCCTGAGCGTGGGGCAGGCCAGCGACTGCGAGATTCTGGACTTCGAGACGGACGGGGAGACGGACGGCTCCGGCCTGACGGAGGCGCTGAACCGCTTCATGCCCGAGGGCGTCCGGGCCTCGGACTGCTACATCCCTGTCCGGCCCATCCGGGAGCTGGCGGCGCTGCGGTGCCGGGTGGAGCTGTTTTATGACGGCGGCGTGCCCGAGGGGGCGGCAGAAGCGGTCCGCAGCCTGCTCACCGGCGAGAGCGTGGTCATCCAGAAGCGCACCAAGCGCAAGGCCATGGCGGACATCGACATCCGCCCCATGCTCCACAGCCTGGAGGTCACGGAGGAACCGGGTTCCCTGTGTCTGGACGCGGTGGTTTCCGCCCAGAATCCGGGGCTGAACCCCGCCCTGTTGGTTACGGCGGCAGAGGTCCATCTGCCCCGGCTGGCCCCCGATTTCGCGCAGGTGCGGCGGATGGAGCTGCTGGACGCGGAGGGCGGCGTATTCCGGTAGCCCTATGGGAAACGCCGGGGCGGGAGATTTTCTCCAGGATTGCTTTTCCGCCGCCGTTCCGTTACAATATTCAGGCTGTCAAAAAAGCCCTCCGTAAGAGTTCGCGTCCACAGACGCGAATCAATATAAATCACTTTTTCGAGGGCGTGTACCTCGAAAAAGTACTCTGCGGGCCGAACCCGGCCCGGTCCCCTTCCTCAAAAAAGTGGCGCAGCCACCTTTTTGAGATAAATCTGATGAAAAAGCGAGGACATCCCATATGAACCAAAAAGAGCTGGGCGAGCTGCGCCGCCGCCTCCGCCCGGAAAAATGCTCCGTCAAATGCATCTACGGGTGCTATGTCAACAGTAAAAAGGAGATCATCTCCTACCTGGACGAATCCCTGGGCCGCATGAACGAGCAGGAGGCGGAAAAATACCTGGGCCTGCTGAAGAAAACCATGTCCGGGACCCTGGGCAAGAACCTCATCGACGTGGTGTTCTCCACCGAACAGGTGATGGACAGCGACGAGTACCGCCTCCTCTCCGCCCTGCGGGAGTCGGAGCTGAAGAGCGGGGAGATCCGGGAGGAGTTCTACCGCAAGGTCATCGACTCCCTGGACATGGGGGACTTGAACTACGTCATCCTGCTGGCCTACGACGCCTACGACGTGCCCTCCCGGGGCCGCGGGCCCGAAGACCGGGAGGCGGCGTCTGACACCGTGTTCCGCTACATCCTCTGCGGCATCTGCCCGGTGAAGGACGGCAAGATGGAGCTGGGGTACTTCGCCGGGGAAAACGAGTTCCACAGCTGCGCGCCGGAGCAGATCGTCTCCGCGCCGGAGCTGGGCTTTCTGTTCCCGGCCTTTGACGACCGGGCGGCCAATATCTATAACGCCCTCTTCTATACCCGCTCCGCCGGGGACCTCCACCAGGACTTCCTGGACGCGGTGTTCCACACCGAGCCGCCCATGTCCGCCGAGGAACAGCGGGAGGCCTTCGAGTCCGCCCTGACGGAGGCCCTGGAGGGCACCTGTCCACTGGAGGTGGTCCAGGCCATCCACGAGCAGCTGCGGGAAAAAATCGAGGCCCGCAAGGAGGACAAGGACGCCGAGCCCTTGGCCGTCACCCCGGCTGAGGTGGCGGAGATTCTGGAGCGTCAGGGCGTCTCTCAGTACCAGGCGGCGTCCTTCCAGAAGGAGTGCGCCGAGCGCTTCGGCGAAAACGCCGCGCTGAACCCGGAGAACCTGATCGACAGCAAGCGCTTCGAGGTCCGTGCCGGGGAGGCCAAGGTCACCGTGGACCCCTCCTTCAGCTATCTGGTGGAGACGCGGGTGATCGACGGCGTAAAGTACCTTCTGATTCCGGCGGGGAGCGACGTGGAGGTCAACGGCCTGCCTGTACAGGTAGGAGGAACGCCGGAGGAGGCGGAATAGGCCGCTCCCCGGCAGCTGATGAAGCCTGGCGCTTCTCAATTAAGGACCTGTATTCATAACCGGGGGATGCCGGATGGACGAGGATTTTTCTCGTCAAACAAGGAGATTTTCCGTAGCCATACTGACGTATGGCAAGGGAAATCGACGCAGTATGGCGGGAAAAAGACCGTCCAGACGGCGTGCTGCGGTTGTGAATACAGGCTCTAAGACAAAAGGAACGTGATGAACATGCCACATCTGACCCAGGACGATTACGCTGTCAGCCGCTGGTCCGGCGGCATCACCGTACAGCTTGCCATCTTCCCGCTGGAGGCCGCCTACGGGGCGCGGGACTTCCTCTGGCGGGTCAGCTCGGCGGCGGTGGAGGATGAGCGGAGCGTCTTTACGCCCCTTCCGGACTATGACCGCCTCCTGATGACGCTGGACGGTTCGCTGGTCCTCCGCCATGACGGCGGAGAGCCCTTCCGGCTGGACCCATACCAGGTCCACGCCTTTGACGGCGGCGCGGCCACGGAGAGTTTGGGACGCTGCCGGGATTTCAACCTCATGCTTCGGAAGGGACGCTGCCGGGGCGCGCTGCGTCCCATGCGTTTTGCCGGGGCGGGCGAGGAGGTTTTCCGGCTGTCCCGCCCTGACGGCGGCTTCTCCCGCGGCGCGGTCCTTCTCTATTGCGCCTCCGGACGCGGACAGGCGGCTCTTGGGGGAGCGGTCTGGCCGCTGGCGGAGGACGAGAGCTTTCTGGCGGAGTGCGCCGGAGACGCCATACTGCGCCTGACCGCCTTCGGGACATCGGATTTTATTGCGGCAGAGATATGGTATTGAGAAAACCCGTCCCCGGTGTTACCGGGGACGGGCTCCTCTATCCCATACTCTGCCGCAGCTTTTCGATGGCCCGCTTTTCCAGCCGGGATACCTGTACCTGGCTGACGCCCAGGATTTTTGCGCACTGCTGCTGGGTCAGTCCCTTGTAAAACCGCAGGAGGATGGTCTGCTTCTCCCGCTCCGGCAGGCTGCCGATGGCGGCACGCAGGGCGATATGCTCCAGCAGGCTCTCCTCCGTGGCTGGGGAAGCCAGGGTGGATTCCAGAGTCAATCCGTCGGCGTTTTCCTGCTGGAGGCTGTCCGGCGGGGCGGCGGCTAGCTCCGCCACAGCGATTTCCTCCGCCGTCAGGCCCGTGGCCTCGCTCAGCTCCGACAGAGCCGGCTCCCGGCCCAGCTGGGAGCGCAGGCGCTCCCGGGCGGTGTAGATGGCGATACTCTGCTCCCGGAGGCTCCGGCCCACCTTGATGAGGCCGTTGTCCCGGAGGTACCGGCGGATCTCCCCGGCGATCTTGGGCACAGCGTAGGTGGAGAACTGGGTGCCGTAGTCCGCGTCAAAGCCCCGGACCGCCTTGAGAAACCCCAGACAGCCCAGCTGGTACAGGTCGTCCGGCTCTACACCCTTGCCGAAGTACCGGCGGACTACCGCCCAGATAAGGCCGCTGTTCTCCTCCAGCACCTTCGCCGCCGCCGCCTCGTCCCCCTGCTTGGCCAGGGCCAGGAGATCCAGGGTGCCGGCGGTCATTGAGCCGGTCGCCGGGGCTGGATGCGCCGGCGCATGGTCACCCGGGTCCCCTTCCCCTCCTGGGACCGGACGGCGAGGCGGTCCATAAAGCTCTCCATGATTGTGAAGCCCATGCCGCTGCGCTCCTCGCCGCCGGTGGTGTAGAGGGGCTGGCGGGCCTTGTCCACGTCCGGGATGCCCCGACCCCAGTCCCGCACGGTCAGCTCCAGCACGTTCCCCTCCAGAATCCGGGCCTTGATGGAAATCTTCCCCAGCTGGTCCGGATAGGCGTGGACGATGGCGTTGGTCACCGCCTCGCTGACGGCGGTCTTGATGTCCCCCAGCTCCTCCAGGGTGGGGTCCAGCTGGGCGGCGAAGCAGGCCACCGCCCCCCGGGCGAAGCCCTCGTTGGCGCTGCGGCTGAGAAATTCCAGGGTTATGTAGTTGGCGCTTTTTGCTTTCATGACATGCCTCCTATGTTCATATGAGATCCACGTACCGTCCCAGTCCCGCCGTCTCCAGCACCCGGGACGCCTGCCGGGGAATGTTCACCACCACCAGGGTCCCCGCCAGGGCCTCCATGCGCCGCTTAGCCCGCAGCACCACTGCAATGCCGGAGCTGTCCATGAAGGTCAGTCCCGCCAGGTCCAGCAGAGTCTTGGCGGGCAGGTTCTGCTCGATACAGCGGTCGATGGAATCCATCAGGCTTTTGGCAGCGTGGTGGTCCAGCTCGCCGGTGAGGGTGATCGTCAGCTGCCGGTTCTCCGTTTTATACTTCATCTCCATAGCTTGTCTCCTTCGGGCGCAAAAAAATGACTGCAAGCAGTTGAAACCTTTGCTTGCAGTCATTATAAGTCGGTTCGCTGTTGTATTTTTGTCGAAAACGGGAGGGGACTGAAAATATTGCAATCCATGCAGCTAAACCGGAATTTATGCTAATATCGCCAAAATAAATCCTACTGTCGAAAAGAGATTGCATAGGCAATGAAAATATATGCTGATACATACATTCTTTTTCTTGTACGCCGCATACGCAGCTGGTGCAAACGCCAATATGCGAAATGCATTATTGAAAGGAAGCCAAAAGTGATATAACGAAAATAAAACCGTTATCATAGCTGGGGTAACCGGCGTTTGCTTTTCATAATGAGACGTTAAGTATCCTCTAAAAAACAATTCCTCCGTTATCGGTCCAATTAACACATTGAAAATGCCATAATAGGCGCAAGTGATCATTAGCAAGGGTTTTGAAAAGGTTTTCAGATACGCATAATCTGTCCAATCAAAGCCCCTTGGCAAACGATCAAGCATCTCGCTTCTGATCCCTGTAAAAACCTGATTTTCAATGGGTGCAATAAAAGCGGACAGCAGCCCCGCTATTCCGAAAAGCACGAACGCAATGATCAGCGCTTCCCATATAGAACCCTTTTCTTGTCCTGCAAATGCACTTTGAAAGGAATACCTCCCATATTCATCTTTACTCGCCTTCAAAATAATTCCTAATTCTATCGGCACTAAAGCAAATGTTCCTAAAATGCAAAATAATAAAATATGCGGTATACTGCAAAAATGCCCCAGTATGAAATAGCTTACGCTCAAAACGATGGTAGGGATAAATATTCTCAATACAAGCCCTTTGGTATCTATTTTATTCATCTTAATCTCCATACTACATTCCGGCTTGTCGAATTGATCCCAGTACGCATCAGAGAGGAAAACAGCATAAACGGAGCAGCCGGGCGTATGCAACCTGGACAGGATCAGCCCCTGCGAATGGCTTGCTTTTTCAGAACACGGGCTCCTCTCCATGGTATCGGGAAAATTTTTTGTTGACGGCCCGTGCGGCGGGGACTGCGGGAAACGCTGCCGGCGGAAGCGCAGGCAGCAGTCGCGGAACTGCACAACGCAAGCGGCGTGACGGAATTAGTTCCTTATCAGATAGAGGACTGCTTCGGCAGGGATATTAAGAACGCTTCGCGGAAGCGGCCCTAAAAGGGCTTGCCGGCACCGCGCTGGAGAACGTCCCTCTGTTTGGCTCGCTCAGCCAGATCGGCGGCGTTGCCTCGATTGCCGACGAAGAGCGCTTTTATAAGCCGGTCATGGGACTGTACATGGGGTAGTGAACCCTGCGCTACAGAGAGAACTGCACCGCGCAGAAGCCTGCGTAAATCGCCAGCAGCAGGATGCCCTGGACCCTGGACAGCTTTCCCCGGAGCAGCGCGGGAACCGTCAGCAGCAGCATCACCAGGAACATCACCGGCAGGTCCAGTACCAAGGAGGCGTTCATGCCCCCGATAGACGCGTTCTGGGGCGCCTGAAAGGGTGACAGGGTCACCGATACGCCGGAAACCAGCACCAGGTTGAACAGATTCGCCCCCACTACGTTGCCCAGGGAGAGACTGCCGTGGCCCTTCATCAGGGAGGTGACGGCGGTGACCAGCTCCGGCAGAGACGTACCCAGCGCAATAAAGGTCAGAGCGATGACGGACTCCGGTACGCCCAGAGCCTGGGCAATGATGATGCCGTTGTCCACCAGGAGCTTGGCTCCCAGGGCGATCAGCGCCGCGCCCACCGCCAGCAGGCCCAGATCCTTAGGGAGGCTTCCCTCAACGGCCTGCCCGCCGCCTCCGGCGGGAGCGGAGACGCGCTTGATCTGGAGGATGGTGACCGCCATGTAAACCGCGAAGCCCGCCAGCAGGATGACGCCCGTCAAGCGGCTGAAATAGCCGGTGGTATAGGCAATGGCGGCATAAAACACCGCCGCCGCAAAGAAGAAGAACACCGGCAGGCGCAGGGTTTTCGGGTCCAGCTTCCCAGGGCGCACGGCGATGGTGACGGCGGCAATCAGAGCCGCGTTGCAGATGACGGAGCCGATGGCGTTGCCGTAGGCGATTTCCCCGTGCCCTTCCAGCGCGGAGGTGGCGGAAACCATAACCTCCGGTAGGGTGGTACCGATGGACACCACCGTCGCGCCCACGAGCAGCTCCGGCACGCCGAAGCGGTGGGCAATATTCACCGCGCCGTCCACAAACCAGTCGCCGCCCTTAATGAGACACACCAGCCCGATACAGAACAGAATCACCGGGATTACCATAATATCTTTCCCCCATGTCAAAATTTGTCGGTACGGGAACACTCTAACACATCCGGTCCCGTCTGTCGAGGTCAATATTGCATTTTTCCGCAAAAGATTGCTTTTCATGCAGAGCGGACGCGCAAAAGAGGGACGCGCGGCGATAACCGCGCGTCCTATCCTGTTTATATGTACGTTTTCTCTCTTACTTCCGCTTGCCCTTGACAGCAGCCTTCCTGCCGCCCTCCCACTTGGTAACGCACACCGAGCAGGCAATGTCGCCGGTGACGTTCAGGCAGGTGCGGCCCATATCGAACAGGCGGTCCACGCCGTAGATAATCATAATCAGGTTGACATCGATGCCCATGGCGGTCAGCACCATGGCCAGCATAATCATGCCCGCGCCGGATACGCCGGCGGTACCGATGGAGGCCAGGGTGGCGGTGACCACGATGGTGACCATCTGCCCGATGCTCAGGTTCACGCCTGCGCAGGAGGCCAGGAAGATGGTGGCCACGCACTGGTAGATGGCGGTGCCGTCCATGTTGATGGTGGAGCCCAGAGGCAGGACGAAGGAGGAAATATCATCCTCTGCGCCCAGCTCATCCGCGCACTCCTTGGACACCGGCAGGGTGGCCGCGGAGGAGGTGGACGTGAAGGCGAACATCATGGCGGGGAACGCCGCCTTAAAGAACTTCAGCGGGCTCATGCCGGCAAAGACCTTGGCGGACATGGAGTACACCAGCACCGCATGGACGATATAGCCCAAATAGGCGCACAGTAGCACCAGCGTCAGGGAGCCCAGGATCTTCGGGCCCTGGGTGGCGACCACCCACGCCATCATGGTGAACACGCCGATGGGAGAAAGGCTGATGATGAAACCCATCAGCTTCTCGATCACCGCATAGGCGGAGGAGACGAAGTCGCGGCACAGTCGCCCTTTCTCCCTGGCGGCCATGATGGACCCGCCCAGAAGGAGGGCGATAACGATGACCTGCAGCATGTTGGCGCTGTGGAAGGAGGCCCACATGTTGTCGGGGAAGATGCCCTTCAGGGTGTCCATGAAGTTGGCGGAGGTGGCCTTTTCCCATACGGCTCCGTCCTCCAGGGCCAGCTTCGGGAAGAGGCCGGCGGCATTGAAAATATTGGCGAACGCCAGACCGATCACACAAGCGATGGCGGTGGTCACCAGGAAATAGGCCACGGTTTTCCAGCCCACGGCGCCAACCTTCTTCATGTCGTCCATGGACAGGATGCCGTCGATCATACTCAGCAGCACCACGGGCACCACGATGAACTTCAGCAGGTTCACAAAGATATCGCCGAAGGGCTTTAAGTAGTTGGTTGTAAACTCCGGACCGCCGGCGAAGGCCAGACAGGCCAGGCCCACCGCGATACCGGCGGCCAGCGCGATCAGAATCTGCACCGGCAAGCTTATTTTCTTCTTCATAATGCACTTCCCTCTCTCTTCCATCAAAAATGTTGGACGCTTTCTGCCTGGGCCGCCTCCTCCTTTTCCTCATGTACGCGGCGGCCATCGTCCAGGCCGGCCCCGCGCCCGTTCAGTACCAGAACGTATAAGCAATTATAGTAAAACCATCCAAAAATCGCAAGGGTTTTCCTGGATTTTCTGGCAAAATTTTCAACACCCCCTCAGGAAGCGCAAAACAAACGCCGCGCTCCCTTGACAAGCCTACGCGCCTTGGGTATGATAAGGGAGAACAATCCCTATTGTTTTGTCCCGCCCAGCCGGGCGGTGTGAAAAGGAGGTTTCCATGCAGAAAGACGTCGTGATTATCGGCGCGGGCCCCGCCGGCATTTTTACCGCGCTGGAAATGCTGAAAAAGGGCAGCAGGCAGAAGATCCTGATCGTAGAAAAGGGCCGGGCGGTGGAGGAGCGCCGCTGCCCCAAGGGCAAGGCCGGCAAGTGCGTGAACTGCAAGCCCTACTGCCATATTACCACCGGCTTCTCCGGAGCCGGCGCGTTTTCCGATGGCAAGCTGTCGCTGAGCTATGAGGTAGGCGGTGACCTGCCCACCCTGATCGGCGCGGACAAAGCCCAGGAAACCATCGACTATGCCGACCGGATCTATCTGGAATTCGGCGCGGACTCCCATGTGGAGGGCCTGGGCAATACCGAGGAGGTCAAGGCCATCCGCAAACGGGCCATCCGGGCGGGGCTGAAGCTGGTGGACTGCCCCATCCGCCACCTGGGCACCGAGAAAGCCCAGGAACTGTACTACGCCATCGAGCGGCACCTGCTGCAAAACGGCGTGGAGATCCTCTTCGGCTATGAGTGCACCAACCTGATTCTGGAGGGCGCGGTCTGCCGCGGCGTGCAGATCACCAACGGGAAGGATGAGCTGGAAATCCTCTCCGGCCGCACAGTCATCGCCACCGGCCGCCGGGGGGCGGACTGGCTGGAGAGCCTGTGCGCCGAGCACAACATTGCCCACCAGCCCGGCACCGTGGACATCGGCGTCCGGGTGGAGGTCCGCAACGAGGTCATGGAAACGGTAAACCGGGTGCTATACGAATCCAAGCTGGTGGGCTATCCCAAGCCCTTCAAGAACAAGGTCCGCACCTTCTGCCAGAACCCCGGCGGCTTCGTCAGCCAGGAGAACTACGACAACGACCTGGCGGTGGTCAACGGCCACAGCTACAAGGAGCTGAAAAGCGACAACACCAACCTGGCCATCCTGTGCAGCCACAATTTCTCCTTTCCCTTCAACCAACCCATCGCCTATGCCCAGAAGGTGGGAGAGCTGACCAACATGCTGGGGGCGGGCCACATTATGGTCCAGCGGTTCGGCGATATTCTGGACGGCAAGCGGACGTGGCAGAAGGAGCTGGCTTTCTCCAACGTGCGCCCCACCCTGCCCGACGCGGTGGCGGGAGACATCACCGCCGCCATGCCCTACCGGGCCATGATCAATATCATCAATTTCATCCAGGCCATGGACGAGGTGGTGCCCGGCTTCGCCTCCACGGAGACGCTGCTGTACTCCCCGGAGCTGAAATTCTACTCCAACCGGGTGAAGATGGACGAGGACCTGAGTACCAACATCCAGGGACTCCACTGCCTGGGTGACTCCAGCGGCTGGACCCGGGGGCTGATGATGGCCTCCATCATGGGCGTGCTCATGGCCCGCCGGCTGGCGGAGGAGGGCAGAGAACACGGCCCTGCCAAGGACGATACGCAGTG
>VSNB01000074.1:10436-12905 GCA_009774055.1 Clostridiales bacterium | reverse complement strand
GGTGGGGGCCTCCCGGGGCAGACGCTGGACCACGCTCATGCGCTGCAGGAGGCCCGCCTGGATTTTCCGGGGGTCCGCCCCCAGGTTGGAGAGGACCCGCATGGCCATGGTTCCGTTCTCCCGGAGAATGCCCAGCAGCAGGTGCTCCGTGCCCACGTAGCCCCCGCCCATGCGGGAGGATTCCCCCACGGCGTTTTCAATGACCCGCTTGGCCCGGGGGGTCAGGCCCTGGGGCGGAGCCAGCCCCGCCAGCCCCGTGCCGACGATCTCCACAATCGCCGCCTTGACCTTCTCGCCGGTGACCGCCTGCTCCGCCAGACAGCGGTGGGCGGCTCCCGCCTCCTCCCGCAGCAGGCCCAGCAGCAGGTGCTCGCTGCCCACGTAGCTGTGGCCCAGCTCCTCCGCTGAGGCCTGGGCCAGGCGCAGGGCGTTCTGAGCCCTGGGGGTGAATCGGTTCTCGTACATGCCGCTACCATCCTTGTCGCTGTAGATTTTTTCCCGTTCAGTATTCCCCCGCCGGCGGCTTTTACACATTTCTCCGCCGGCGGCTGATTTTACCCTTGCTTTTTTTTAAGTTCATGGTACAATGTAGGTACCCATTTTAAGGAGGTAATCATTCATGGCTCATAAGATCACCGATGCCTGCGTCAGCTGCGGCAGCTGCGCGGAGAACTGCCCCGTGGAGGCCATTTCCCAGGGCGAGACGCAGTACGTCATCAACGCCGATGCCTGCGTGGACTGCGGCGCCTGCGCTGCCAACTGCCCCACCGAGGCCATTGTCGCTGAGTAAGGTACATCGCAAAAATCCCCGCCCTCTATCTGGAGGACGGGGATTTTTGTTGCCGAAGAGCAGGCGCGCCGCCTGTTTGAGGAGGAGGGACCGGGCTGTAAAGTACTTTTTGAAGTAGAGCGCCTGAAAAAAAGATTGAAATTTATTCGCACTTATGTGAAAACACTCCGTGTTCTCCCCAAATTTATATTGACATATCCCCCCCCCTATGTATATAATGATATTTAAAGGAGGGTGTTGATATGAATCGTATTTTAGGCATAGTTTGTTCGTTCCTGCTGTTTTCAAGCATAGCGCCAAGTCCATTGAAAAACAGCGATATGGATGCCGTGCAAATCCCTCAAAGAGGCGCAGAAGTTGCAATTGATGATACAGTTTCAGTCGATCCTAACGCTAGTTCAAAATCTGCCCTAGACGATGACGAAATTCGCCAAATGATAGCTGCCGCGAGTTCCTCTGCCATTATTCGTTATCATGGGGATACAGATGAGGTTGAAATAATCGAACCAGACATTACAGCAACATATGACACTTCGGTTTCTACCGAACCATATATTCCAGAAGGCCTACCAGTCGCACCACCACCCGTACAATCGCATGTTATTATTGGTCCGGATGATAGAGGCCAAATCACAGCACCAACTCTTAATGCATATCCATATTGTACCTTAGCTTATTTGAATGTAACATATAAAAACGGAGCACGCACCAATGGCTCCGGCTGTTTTGTCGGTGAAAATAAAATATTAACAAGTGCCCATGTCTTATACAGCAACCAAAATGGAGTTGCAACGTCTGTAACTATTACCCCAGGTGGTCTTTTGTCTAATTTTTCTTCAGTAACAACCAGTGAGATTTGTTTGAATAGCCAATATTTGAATAGTCCATCTGTAGATCAGGATTATGGAGTTATTGTTATTGAGGATTCGTTAGAGACGGGGTATTTGGGGATGTCTTCCAAGTCTAAAACTGAACTGAGTAATGTAATTCTTGCTGGGACATATGGTTATCCAGCAGATAAAGCTACTGGAACTCTGTGGTATAGTTCTGGCACTTTAAGTTCCATTTTGGAACGAACTTTTTGCCATAACGCTGATACAATGGATGGACAGAGCGGTTCTCCTCTGTTTGATATGGCCGATTTTTATTATGTGATTGGGGTACATCGCGGCCCTTATCCTTATAATCCTGATATAAATGTTGCTACACGAGTCACTAAAGATATGATTAATTTTGTTAATGCATGTTAATAGAGTTGAAACCGCTCTAGTTTATTTAGAGCGGTTTCAACATCTACGGAGGAGGGTGTCCTTTTATGAAATCAACAGGAATCGTACGCCGCATCGATGAAATGGGCCGGATCGTACTGCCCGCCGAGCTGCGCCGCACCATGGACATCGGGGAGCGGGAGACTATGGAAATCTTTACCGACGGCCCCTCCATCGTCTTGAAGAAGTACACGCCCGCCTGCATTTTCTGCGACAGCGGCCGGAGCGTTTCCCTCTTCAAAGGCAAGAGCGTCTGCGCCCGCTGCCTGCGGCAGCTGCGGGAGTCCTCAACGGAATCCGGCGCGCCGGAGGACCAGCCTACGGTTGGGGCCAGGAGGTGAAAAAAAAAAGACGCGGCCGCCCGAAAAAGGGGGGGGGATGGGGGGGGGGGGCGGGTGAATAAAAAAAAAA
>VSNB01000074.1:0-10426 GCA_009774055.1 Clostridiales bacterium | reverse complement strand
CGGGGGTGGCCCCCCCGGCCCGGGGCCGCGGGGCCGGACCCCCCCGCCGCGGCCGGCCCCGCCCCCCCCCCGGGGCGCCGGGCGCTTTTCCAAAATTTTTTGTAATTTTGCGCAAAAAAGGCTTGCAATTTTTATTCAAGTGTGCTAAACTACAAGTAATATAATATGGAAAGGAAGTGATAGCGAACATGACCATCATCTTCACCGGCGTCGATATCGACGACATGATTTTCGGTGAGCGCGAAACTACTACCAGCGAGCGGTAACCCCTCTCCCAGGCGATATGAAGAATCGGAAGGCCACGCTGCAGGAAAGCGTGGGTTTTTTATTTTTATGTCAAACTGTGTAACGCGTCTCACTCGGAGACAATGAACCCGGCCTCTGGAATGCTGATTCCAGGGCCGGGTTTCTTGCGTTTACAGGATGAAGCCTCCGTCCACCGTCAGTACCTGGCCGGTGATGAAGTCCGCCTCCGGCCCCGCCAGGAAAGCCACGGCCTTCGCCACGTCCTCCGGTGTCCCCAACCGTCCGGCGGGGGTCTGCTCCGCCAGGGACGCGATGGTTTCCTCCCCCAGGGCCTCCACCATGTCGGTACGGATCACCCCCGGAGCCACGCAGTTGACCCGAATATGGGACGGGGCCAGCTCCGCGGCCAGGGATCGTGTCAGGCCGATGAGGGCAGCCTTGGACGCGGCGTAGGCCG
The DNA here is from genome assembly GCA_009774055.1 of Clostridiales bacterium. Classification (GTDB taxonomy): domain Bacteria; phylum Bacillota; class Clostridia; order Oscillospirales; family Oscillospiraceae; genus Pelethomonas. The sequence continues at coordinate 9,723 of VSNB01000074.1, read as the reverse complement.
TCTCGCAGGCCGCCCCCCGCAGGCCCCAGATGGAGGAGACATTGACGATACACCCCTCCTTCTCGTGGAGCATCCGGGGCAGGATCGCCTGGATGGTATGGAAGGCCCCGTCGGCGTGGACGGCGAACATCCTGCGCCACAGCTCCTCCGGCGTATCCTGGAAGAGGTCGTTCTGGGCGATGCCGGCGTTGTTCACCAGCAGCGCAATGGGCCCCAGAGCCTCCTCCGCCCGCCCTATGGCGGTTCTCACCGCCGCCCGGTCCGCCACGTCGGCCTGGACCGCCAGGGCCCGGCCCCCCTGGGCGCGGATCTCCGAGGCCAGGCCCTCCGCCGCCGCCCGGGACTGCAGGTAGTTGATTCCCACCGCGTATCCCTCCGCCGCCAGGCGGCGGACTACGGCCCGCCCGATTCCCCGGCTCCCGCCGGTAACAAACGCTGTTTTTTCCATCACGCCTCCCGTACCCCAGCAGCTTTTCCCGCGGCTAATCGGCAATCAATCGCCGGGGCCGGGGTAAATAACCTTGCCGATATTCCAGTTCCGCGCCACCCGGCGGGCGGCGTCCATGCGCTCGGCCTCATTCTGGTAGGACAGCTCCGCCGTGTGGCTGCCGCAGTCCACGCACTGGACGTAGAGGCACCAGCCGCCTTCCTCCTCGATCACGCCCGTTCCATGGCAGCAGGGGCAGTCCTGCAGTTCGATCTCTTCAAAGGGATTCATAATAGGATAGACCTCCCGTTCATAATAACAAGGGGATTGTACCACAGATCTTCCCGAAAGGGCAAGCCCTATCGGAACATTCGGCGCGCCGGGGCCGCAAAACCGTCCCTGAGCGCCTGTCTCCTATCCCCCTTCGGAAGACGCGCCGGCGGCCTTCCCTGTGGAGCGGGCCAGCAGCTCCTCCGCCTCCCGGTCAGACAGCTCATAGCGGTAGAACAGCCGGAAGTATGCCTGGACCTCCCGGACCGCGTCGCAGTCGAACACCTCCGGGTACAGCAGGTTCCCCAGCCAGCGCACCCCCACGATCCGGTTGGGTCCTGGAGGCCGTCCCAGCCAGTTGTAGGGCTCCGTGGGAATCTCATAGAACCTGCCCTCCCGGATGGCAGTCAGGCCGCTCCAGGCGGGGTCCTCCCCCGCGCTGTCGTAGATACTGCCCCCGGCGAACAAAATCACGTCCGGGTCCCAGACCATCAGCTGCTCCATGGAAACCGTGCCGCCGCCGGACTTGATCTGCGCGCCGCCGGACTCCACCACGATCTCCGCCCCTACCAGCTCGTAGATCTGGGAGTGGATAGTGCCGCTGAGGATGGTGGACAGGCCGTCGTCCTGCCCGTAGTAGACCCGCACCCGGTCCTCCTCCGGGATGGACGCGGCCTTCTCCCGGGCGTCGGAGACGACCTCCTCACAGTAGGCCGCCAGCTCCTCCCCGCGCTCCTCCGCGCCCAGCAGCGTCCCCAGGGCGCGGTAGGCCGCCGGCAGCTGGTCCAGGCCGGCCTCCAGGAGGATCACCGGGATGCCCGTCTGCTCCTGGAGGGCGTCCAGCTCCTCCCGGTAGCCCTGGTCCCACTCGCCCACGTCGATGATGACCTCCGGCGCGCTGGCCATAAGGGCCTCCCGGTTGAAGTCGTCCCGGCGGAAGCCGCCGTACTCCGGCAGGTCCCAGTACTTCTCCTCCATATACGCCCTCGCCGCCTGGGGCGGCGCGGAGGACCAGCCCACCAGGGTTTCCGGCGCCACGGAGTAGAGCATGATATTCGCCAGGGACCCGGCGCTGGCCGCCCGGGTGATCTTCTCCGGCAGCTCCACCTCCCGGCCGGTGGAATCGGTAAAAAGTCGGGTTTCTCCCGCCGGCCGCTCCTCCGGCCCGCCGGCTGCGGCGCAGGCCGCCAGCAGCAGGCACAGCGCGGCCATCCACAGCACACTCCATTGCCGTTTCATCCATTCGCCTCCTTTATTCCGCTTACGCATACGCATACCTTCACCCGCCGTCCGTCCCGCAGCGCCGCCTCCGCCAGCTGCACGTCCGCGCCATACAGCCGGGACAGCGTCTCCTCCGTCAAGACCTCCTCCGGCCTCCCGGCGGCAAAAAAGCCGTCCCGGCCAACCGCCGCCGCCTGGTCGGCCCACAAAAAGGCCTGCCCCGGCCCGTGGGTAACCAGCAGCACCCCGTATCCCTTCCGGGACAGCCCCTTCACCTGCTCCATCACCCGGGCCTCGTTGCCGTAGTCCAGATGGGCGGCGGGCTCGTCCAGAACCAGCAGCTCCGCCTCCTGTGCCAAGGCCCGGGCGATGAGGACCAGCTGCCGCTCCCCGCCGCTGAGGCGGGTATAATCCCGGTCCGCCAAAGAGAGAATCCCCAGCTCCGCCAGGGCGTCCTCCGCCGCCCTGAGGTCCTTCCGGCCCGGGGAGGAGAATTCATGGATGTGGGGACTCCGGCCCATGACCACCACATCCCGGACCGTGTAGGGAAAGGGCGGGACATGGCCCTGGGGCACATAGGCCGCCTCCCGGGCGAAGGCCCGGATACCATAGCTCCCCACGTCCCGTCCTTTGAGCATCGCCGCGCCCCCCAGGGGGGGCAGGACCCCCAGGATGGTCTTCAGCAGGGTGGTTTTCCCCACGCCGTTGGGCCCCAGCAGGCACAGCACCTCCCCCCGCTCCAGCCGGAAGGACACCGGCCCCAGCACCGGACTGCCGGCGCGGTAGCCGCAGACCAGTTCCCTGACCTCCAGCATCACAAGAACCCCCTTTTCCCCCGCAGCAGCAGGAGAAAGAAAAATGGCGCGCCGATAACGGCGGTGAGCACGCTCAGGGGCAGCTCCACCGTCAGCAGCGCCCGGGCCGCCGTGTCCACCAGCAGCAAAAACGCGCCCCCCAGCGCCATGGACGCGGGCAGCAGCTTCCCGTAGTCGGCCCCCACCAGCATCCGGGCGAAATGGGGGGCAACGAGCCCCACCCAGCCGATATTGCCGCTGACGCTCACCGACAGGGAGGTCAGCAGGGTGGCGCAGGCGATGATGAGATACCGGCTGGCCCGGACATTTACCCCCAGCATCCGCGCCTCCTCGTCTCCCATCGCCAGAACGTTCAGCCTCCACCGGACCATCAGCAGCAGGGCGCAGGCGGGCAGGAACAGCCAGAATACCCGCAGATCCGCCTGGGACGCGCCGGAGAAGCTGCCCATCAGCCAGAAGGTGATGGCGGGCAGCTTCGTCTCCGGGTCCGCCGCGAACTTGACGAAGGACAGCAGGGCGTTAAAGAGGCTGGACACCAGCATCCCGCACAAAATGAGGTGGACCGCCGAGACGCTCCGCCGGGAGAGCAGCCGGTCCATTCCCGCCGCCAGGGCCACCGCCAGGACGCCGGCGCAAAAGGACGCCGCCTGTACCCCCAGGGAGCCGGCTCCCAGCAGGATCGCCAGGGACGCACCAAAAGAGGCCCCGCTGGATGCCCCCAGCAGGTCCGGGGAGACTACCGGATTCTGGAACAGCCCCTGATACGCCGCCCCCGAGAGGGCCAGGGCCCCGCCCACCAGCATTGCCAATATGATCCGGGGCAGCCGCAGCCGGACCAGCGTCAGCTGTGCCGGGTCCAGCTCCCCGCCGGTCAGCAGCGTATGCAGCGCGCCCGGCAGATGGGCAATGCCGGCGGGATACCGTCCCACAGAGACAGCCAGGAGAAACGCCATCGCCGGCAGGACCGCCAGCAGGAGGATTTTTCCCGCAGCCCGCCGCCTTCTCATCCAGTCCATATCCGCCCTCCTTTCGCCAGATGGCATGATGTACGCTCTACTATACCGGAATTGTCCCAAGGAATATGTTGGTTTAACAACAAAATCAAAAAATCCGCCCCGCATACATAGCGGGGCGGCTATGCCCGATTCAGCGCCTGTATTCATAGGCGGCAAAAGCACTGGTCAGACGGCGTTCACCGCCTGTGAACACAGGTCCTTCCTTCCATCAACTCCATCAGCTCCATCCGCTCCGGTCCTTGCCCTCCGAGAGCAGGGTGAACTCGTTCTTGCGGAACCGGATCAGGCCCTCTCGCTCCATCTTGCCCAGCTCGTGGGACAGCGCGCTGCGGTTGACGCAGAGGAAATCCGCCAGCTCCTCCCGGGTGAAGGGAATGCGGAAGCGGCTGGTCCCCTTCTTCCCCGCCTGCATGGTCAGGTACACCAGCACCCGTTCCCGCACGCCGCGTTGGGAGAGAATGGCCAGGCGGTAGTGCTTGCGCATGTTTTCCTGGGACAGCAGGACCGTCAGATGCCGCCAGAGCAGCGTCCGCGCCTCCTCTGACAGTCCTCCGGACGCCTCCAGGAGCTCCCCGGAAAACACCGCCATCCGGCCCGACCCGTCGGCGATGGCGTAGTAGGGCGACCGCCTGCTGTCCGTACACAGCAGGTCCGCCCCCAGGGCATAGGAAGGCCGCAGGACCCCCATGAGGCTGCTGGCTCCGTCGGCGAACAGCTGGGTGATCCGCACCCGGCCCTCCAGGAGGACGGCGAACCAATCCACCTGCTGCTGGGGCTCGATCAGCGCCTGGCTGCCGGAAAAGCTCCGCACCGTCCCCCGGGGCAGGACCTCCCGGCGGATGCAGTCCTCCGTCAGGCCGCTGAAAAGCCTGCAGCCTTGCAGAATAGGTATCAAGTCCTCCATCATCCGGTTCCCCTCCGCCAGCGTTACCCGCATCCGATCCACTTCAGCATGTATCCGGCAAACTCCCTCGCGGACGTCCGCTCCAGTGCCATCCCGCCGCCGTCCCGGTACGACGCCAGGGCGTCCGCAATCAGCCTTCCATACTTCGCCGGAAGATGGGCCAGGGCCCACTCGCCCCCCTCCTGCTTGGAAAGAAAGACCCGCTCTGTCCGATACGCCAGCGTCCGGCACAGGTTGAGGATGACGTATACCGGCTGGTCCGCGATCTCCTCTTCCGCGTTTTCGATGTCACAGCGGACGCTGTCCCAGTAGTCCGCCGGGGGAACGGGGGAAAAGGTTTCCGGGATCGATTTTCCGTAAAGGGCCTCCCCCCGGTGGTAAATTATGGTAAAATGCGCGGCAAGGTCTTTATCTGTACCCCGCATCCGGTCGATATATTCCTCGGGAGCGGTCCGGTACCAATCCAGGTGGGCGTTGGAGAAGTGCAGCTCGAAGGGCGTCGGGTACACGAAGGGCCTGCACACGTCCTCCCTGACGACGCTCAGCTCGATCCCCTTGGCGGGGGCCTGGGCGTTGAGCTCCACCGTCATGTCCATAAAGGGACGCTTCCACCGGTCGGAAGCGGTTTCGCTGATGACCGCCAACAGGTCCAGGTCGCCGCTCGCCCCGTGAAAGCAGCCCATGGCGGCGGAGCCGTGGAGATAGACGCCCACAAGGCGGCCGCCCAGGATTCCCCTGCTCCGCTCCACGAAACGATCTAAAATATGTTGATATTCGTTCATTTGACCCCGTTGAATTCTAAGACTGGAGCGCATTTATGAGACAGCGATGGACGCCGGACACGATCCGCTTTCTGCGGGACGCGGCCGCCAACAGCGATTACTACCAGCAGATCGCCCGCCGGGCGGCGGCCTTCTTCCCCCAGTCCGCCCGCGTGTGCGATGCCGGCTGCGGCCTGGGGGAGCTGAGCCTGGCTCTGCTGCCCTACTGCCGCCATGTCACCGCTGTGGACGTCTGCCCCGCCCCGTTGGCGAACCTGGCGGACCGCCTGACGGCGGAGCAGCGGGCGCGGCTGGAACCGGTGTGCGGCGACGTTCTCGCCAGCCGGGGCTGGTATGACGCCATGGTATTCTGCCTCTTCGGCAGTATGGAGGAGATCCTCTCCGCCGTCCGGACCCAGTGCGCCGGAACCGCAGTGGCGATCAAGCGGGACTGCGCCGTCCACCGCTTTACCGCCGGTGGGCGGGATATGACAAGCCACTCCGCGGAAACGGCGGAGGCCCTGCTGCGGGAGCGCGGCATCCCCTACCGGGCGGAGACGCTGGAGCTGGCGCTGGACCAGCCCTTCTGGTCCGTGGAGGACGCGGAGCGGTTTTTTCGGGCCTACAACCCGGAGGCGGCCGCCTCTCCGGCGGAGCTGCTCCGGCGCCTGGAGCCCGGGCCGTCCCCGGAATTTCCCCTCCGCCTGCCCAACCGGAAGCGGCTGCGCCTGCTGGCGTTCCAGGCGGAGGCCGTCAGGGACGGGGCTCCAGGGTGCCCACACAGCGGTTAATCGGCAAGCCCTGCTCATAGAACTTGGCCTCGTAGTCGGTCATAACGCCCTGGAGGCCGTTTTCATGGAGGTTCCGGGTAACCTCGGACAGGGCGTAGCCCGCCGCCGGAAACTCCTCCACGGAGAACTCGAACAATGGCTGGTTGTCGGTCTTGAAATGGACCTGTCCGCCGGGGACCAGCGCCTGCCGGTAGAGGTCCAGAAAGCCCCGGTGGGTCAGCCGCCGCTTGGCCTGCCGCACGGGGGGCCAGGGGTCGCAGAAGTTAATGTAAATGAGGTCCACCTCGCCGGGAGCGAAGTAATCCGGCAGCAGCGCCGCGTCCCCCACCACGAAGAACACGTTCTTCAGCTCCAGGGCCATGACCCGCTCCATCGCCACCACCATGGCGTCGGGCACCTTCTCAATCGCCACGAACAGGATGTCCGGATTCAGCCGGGCGGTTTCCGCCGTGAAGCGGCCCTTGCCGCAGCCCAGCTCCACCCGCAGCTCCCTGGCGCCGCCCATCAGCGTCTCCCGCCAATGTCCGCGCAGGGCGAAACCGTCCTTCACCTGGCATGCCGCGCATTTTTCCATTCGAGGAATGAGATTTTTCTTTTTCCGCATCCGCATTGCGTTTTACCTCCGGCCAGTTTTCGCTTGATTGTACCACGCCCCGGCTGAAAAGGCAAGGGCCTGCGGCCTTTGTCCGGAGCTGCAGTGTTTTTGTGTAGACTTTTGCCGGAGGACGCGGTATAATGCACAAAACGATCACGACTTTTTCATGGGAGCATGCGTCATGGGCTTTGGAAAATCCATCAAAGAGATCCTGCGGTTCGAACTGATCTGGAAGCTGGCGGTCCTGGGGCTGGTCAGTCCGCTGTTCCGGGAAATTTACCAGACTTACGTGGCCTCCGTAGGCGTCAGCTTCAATCAGGACATGCTGGGCACATTTTTGAACCTGAAGGGCGGACTGTTGTTCCTGCTGCTGTTCTTCGGGGCGGCGGCGCTGGTGTATTACGAGTACTGCGTGGCGATCCATATCGCCGCCCTGTGCCGCCGGGGGGACCGCTTCACCTTGGGGCAGGTCATGCGCCGGTCCCTGTGGGACCTGGGGACGCTGCGGGGCTGGTCCCTGGCGGCGGGGTCGCTGTACTATGTCCTCTTATTGCCCTTGGTGCGGATCGGGTATGTGAGCACCATGGTACCCCTGGTAACGATTCCGGAGTTTGTTTTCGGGGAAATGCGGAAGAGCATCCCCGGCGTATTAGGCACACTTGCCATTTACGCCGCCTGTTATACGGCCCATCTGCTGCTGCTGTTTACGCCGGTCTATATGGCCCTGGGCCGCCGGAGGTTTGCGCCAGCGGTCCGGGAAAGCCTGCGCTGCTGGAAGAGAACCGGCTGGAAAAGCCGGCTGGCGGCGATTGCCCTTCTGGCCGTTTGGGATCGGGTCACGACGGAGATCGCCCGGTATTGGCGGCGGACGCCGCTGGGGAACGCGGACTTTGACGGAAACTTTCTCAAATATTTGGTCTATTCCGAGGCGTTTCGGAAGGACCTGCTCCACTGGCTCCTGCTGACCCTGCTGCAGACGGTGGGAATGGCGGCGTTCCTGTATTTCATTGTGTCCATTACGGGCCGGACCGAGGCAGGCCGGACGTCGCTCCAGGCCCCTTGGGGTGGAGACGCCGGGACGCTGCTGGAGATCGCGGACCGCCGGTTGGCCGCATGGACGGAGAAATGGAAAAAGCGGTTTCATACAAAGCGCTGGAGGGCGGCAGCAGCGGCGGTATGCCTGCTGTTGGCGGCGCGCTTGGTGCTGACCTGCCAGCTGCCTCCTCCCATTCACCGCCCCTTGTCCATCGGCCACCGGGGCAGCTATTTCACCGTAGAGAACACCCTGGAGGCCATCCTGGCGGCGGGGGATCTCGGCGCGGACTATGCGGAGATCGACGTACAGCTGACCCGGGACGGTATCCCGGTGGTCTTCCACGATGGGGACCTGCGCCGCATGGCGGGCCGGAGTGAGCGCATCAGCGAGCTGGACTGGGCGGAGCTGCGGGAGATTCCGGTATCGGACCTGTCCTACCCGGGGGCGGACGCGCGGATCGCCTCTCTGGAAGAGGTCCTGACCGCCCTGGAGAACCATCCGTCGGGGATGGGCCTGCTGATTGAGCTGAAGCCCGAAGCAGACAGGGGCAGCGAGCTGACCGGCGCGGTGATAGAACTGGTGGAGCGGTATGACTTCGGGGAGCGGGCCATGTTCATGTCCCTGGATTATCCCAGCCTTCTGCCTCTTCTGGACCGGCATCCGGAGTGGTGGGTCGGGTACTGCGCGTACAGCATTTCTGGCGATCTGACCGAAAGCGTATGGCAGTACGGCATGGATTTTCTGGCGGTGGAGGAGCTGCTGGTAACCAACCGGCTGGTGACCCAGGCAAGGGAGCGTGGCCTGCCGGTGTACGTATGGAGCGTCTATGACGAGGAGAGGATGCAGCAGTATCTGGAAATGGGCGTCTCCGGGCTGATCAGCGACTATCCGAACACCGCCGCCCAGGAGATCGCCGACTTCCGCCGGAGCCGCCCGCATACCCAGTATCAGATCAGCCGTTAACGCCTGCGCGGCGCTTTCCGGAAAAATCCGGGAGGGCAGGAGAATGATTCTCCTGCCCTCCCGGATTTTTTATCGGGGGAATTCACAGCATCATTAATAATAGCGCTTGTTGCGATTCTTCCGAGCTGCCTCGGACTTCTTGCGGCGTTTGACGCTGGGGCTCTCGTAATGCTCCCTGCGGCGGACCTCAGCCAAAACGCCGGCTTTCGCACAACTGCGCTTGAAGCGCTTGAGCGCGCTATCCAGCGACTCATTTTCCTTGACATGGACTTCAGACATCTATTTTCCCTCCCTCCGATACATCCGGTTGATCCAGAATGCTCTCTAGGGCCAACTACATGGCTTAACGGGTAAAATTATAACCATTTTTTTGTCATTTGTCAAGGAGAATTTTTGGTTGGACACGGAAGGGCAGCCATTATTATTAGGTTACGCAAGGCCACACGGCCATGTGTGGCCTAATTTTTTTATCGTTTGGGGGTGAGGACGTGGCCGATTATGCTTTCAGGACCCTGGAGGACCGCCAGAAAATCGAAAAACTGTGGGAGGACGGGCGGACGCCGAAAGAAATTTCCGAAACCACGGGCGTGTCTGTCCATGTGGTCTATAAGGAACTGACCAGGGGCCAGGACGGGACCCGCCTGCCGGACCAGCGCCTGCGGTACAGCGCGGACGTGGCCCAGCTGCGGGTGCAGCAATCACTGGAGAAAAGGGGCAAGCGGGCCGGACAGCCCACCGACAGCAACCAGGCGGCGGAGGCCGCCGACAGATAGGGGGACACCACGGCAAAGCAAAAGGAAATCAAGTTCCAGGACCGGCATGGCGACCTGCGGGGCCGCCAGAATGACATGGAGCTCTGGATCCGAAAAGACGAATCGCAAACCAAGAGCGGAGAACAGCGGTATTTCGTGGCAATCTACCCAG
>VSNB01000073.1 GCA_009774055.1 Clostridiales bacterium | reverse complement strand
ATGCTTACTTTTGCTCTCATCGCCATCCTCATTAGAAGATTTTAAACAGGCTCTTAAGGAACGTAGTTCCTTAAGCGACCTTTTGCTTCTTTTCGCTCGCGCGAAAAGAAGGTCCCCGCCCCGGCGAGGGGCGAATCAAAAATGAGATTTATGCCGGAGCCGCCGCGCAGCGGCGGCAAAGCGGAGGCGGCCCTGCGGGCCGCATAGAAAAACGCCCTGAGCCTTTCGGCTCAGGGCGAACAAAATCTTGTCCGTGGTTCCACCTGAGTTCGGGCTAACGCCCGCGCTCTCCGCCCGTAACGGGGGCCTCCGGCAGGGCATTTCCTCCCTGCTGCTCCGAGACGCCTTCCCCGCTGCCTTCCTGGAGACTTGCACCGTCCGTCCCCTCTCTGCTTTCCGGCCTGCGGGTACTCTTCCTCTTCATCGCTTCCGCTATTGAGTCTTTACTCTATCATCTTTTCCCCGTCCTGTCAAGGAAAAAGTGATAGTTTTCGCTTCGTACGCAATAAATGACAGGATTTTTCCTCCGGAGGCGGGTCCGGTGCGCCTCCGCGCTCCTCTCTCCCGTCTCCTTAACGGGCCAGATACGCCCGGACCAGTGCGCCGGCCCGCCGGGCCTCCGTCTCCTCGTCGATGCCGGTGAGCCATCCATCCCGGACCACCACCCGCCCGGCGGCGACGGTATAATCCACCGCTCCCCGGAAGCCCACCGCACCCAGCAGGGATTTGGGGTCCAGGTCCGCGCCCACCAGCTCCAGCCGGTTCTTTCTCAGGAGGAACAGGTCCCCCGCCTTGCCGGGCTCCAGGGAGCCAATGTCCGTCCGCCCCAGCAGCCGCGCGCCGCCGGAGGAGGCCAGCTTCAGCATATCGTAGCCGCTGGGGGCTCGCTCGCTGGCGTAGAGCCGGTGGAGCAGATAGCCTACCCGCAGCTCCTCCAGGAGGCTGGAGCCGTCGTTGCTGGCGCTGCCGTCCACCGCCAGGCCCACCGGCGCCCCCAGTGCCAGCAGCTCCGGCACCCGGCATACGCCGGAGCTGAGCTTCATGTTGGAGATGGGGCAGTAGGCTACGCCGGTCCCGGCCTCCGCCAGGCGGCGCAGCTCGTCATCGTTGAAATGAATCCCGTGGGCATACCACACGTCCGGGCCCATCCAGCCCAGGGACTCCATGTACGCCAGAGGCCGCATGCCGAACCGCTCCTGGACGTACCGCTCCTCGTCCTTTGTCTCGCACAGGTGGGTATGGAGCCGCACTCCCAGGTCCCGGGCCAGGACGGCGGACTGCCGCAGCAGCTCCTTCGACACGCTGAAGGGCGAGCAGGGGGCCAGGGCCACCTGACGCATGGAGAAGGGCGCAGGGTCGTGGAACGCCTCCACCGCCTCCCGGCAGTCCCGGAGGATTTCGTCCACGGTCTGCACCACGCTGTCCGGCGGCAGGCCGCCGTCCTTGACGCTCAGGTCCATACTGCCCCGGGAGGCGTGGAAGCGGATGCCCAGCTCCTCCGCAGCGGCGAACTGGGCCTCCAGCAGTCCCTCCGAACGACCCCGGGGAAAGACGTAGTGGTGGTCAAAGCAGGTGGTACAGCCGCTTTTCAGCAGCTCCCCCAGGCCGGTGAGGGCGCTGTGGTAGATTACCTCCCGGTCCAGGTTCTTCCAGATTTCATAGAGGGCCTTCAGCCAGTCGAACAGCTCCAGGTTCTGCACCGCCGGCAGGTTCCGGCTGAAGGTCTGGTAGAGGTGGTGGTGGGTGTTTACCAGGCCGGGGTAGACGATGCAGTTGGAGGCATCGATGACCTCCTCCGCCTCCTGGGGCTCCGGCCCTATTCCGGCAATTACGCCGTTTTCGATCAGCAGGCTGCAGTTTTCATAGACACGGTCCTGGCTGTCGCAGGACACAATGGCGTCGGCGTTCCGAATCAGCAGGCGCGGCATGGCGTTTCCTCCTTTTCATGCGCTGCTTTTAAGAAGCAGTACCAATAGGTGACGGTATGCAGATTGGCGAGAAAAATTTTTTATCTGGCAAGGAAGAAACTCGAAGGAATCCTGACGGATTTCAAGCGTTTCTGATGCAGCCAGACGAAACATTTTCCGTCAAGATACGTGCCGGCGCCTATTGGTACAGCTTCTAACAGTATAAGCAGAAATTGCCGGAAAGTCAATAAACTCCTGTTTTTTCGCCGCAAGCCCTCAGGGCCTGGCTTCCTATCTGCCCGCCGGGAATTCCCTCTTGCGAAATATACATAATTATGTTATAATTTTGTACATCGAAAGGAGGGGAGCGGTATGCCGCAAATCAGACCCATCACGGATTTGAGGAACACCAACGAAATTTCCGAGCTGTGCCACGCCCGCCGGGAGCCCGTTTTCATTACGAAAAACGGTTACGGCGACCTGGTCATTATGAGCATGGAAACCTACGAGGCGCTGACCGCGCCGCCGCCCGCCGAACCCCGGCAGGGAGAGCTGCGCTTCCTCACGGAGCAGGAGCCGGTTTGGGCCGGGGTGCTGGCCGAGGTGCTGGAGCGGAACCGGATTCCTTTTGTCAAGGAGAGCTCCATGGGCGCGGGACTGGCCATCAAGACCGGGGCCCTGCTGGAAACCATCCGGTTCTTCGTCCCCTGCTCTCGGCTGGAGGAGGCAAAGGATTTGGCGGACGGCCTCTTCGCCGGGGAGGCGGACGCGGAGTAAGGCCGGCGGGCCATGGCGTCTCTGCCGCACCGAGGTCCTGTGCAGGCACTGGACCTCGCTTTTTTTGCCGCACCTGCCATCGGCAGGCGCAGGCCGTCAAATTTGACCGCCTGCGCGCAGGATTCGGGTAAAATCCATAAAAATCCCTCGACAAGCGCGCGGTTCCTATGATATACTGAAAACCCGCGTATATAGCCGCTGCATGCAGTTTGAGCGGCTTTTCCGTCCGTCCGGCCTTTCCCGGCGGCTGTCCGGCGTACGCCGGTTTTTCTGTCAACGCTGATTCCACAGAAAAAGGAGAGATATTCATGGAATTCAACAAGTGGGTCGCCGACCTGGAGGTAGGCGACGAAATTGAGGGCTTTTACATCCTGAAAACCGCCCAGATCAAGACCTCCAACAACGGCAAGCCCTTCCTGGCCGCCTCGGTGGCGGACCGCAGCGGCGTCATCGACGCCAAGTGCTGGGACTACGCCGGCCCCCTTGGCGTCCAGGACGAGGGCACTGTCATCAAGCTGCGGGGCGGCGTCACCGAGTACCGGGGCGCCCTCCAGCTGATCCTCACCCGCCTGCGCCCGGTCCAGGAGGACGACCGCTACAATCTGGGCGAGCTGGTGCCCGTAGCCCCCATCGATGCGGACGCGTCCTGGCAGGAGCTGCTGGAGCTGGCGGACGGCATCGCCGATGAGGACTACCGGGGCGTGTGCCGCAGGGTGCTGGACCAGTACGGCCAGCGTTTCCGCGCCATCCCCGGCGGGAAGAGCATGCACCACAGCTTTATCAACGGCCTGCTCATGCACACCCTGTACATGGCCCGCATTGCGGACCAGCTGGCGGGGGTATATCCGGAGGTGGTGGACCGCAGCCTGCTGCTGGCGGGGACCATCCTCCACGACGTGGCAAAATGCGATGAGTTCGTCACCTCCCCCCTGGGCCTGGTGACGGAGTACAGCACCAAGGGCCAGCTGCTGGGCCACCTGGTCATGGGGGCCCAGGCCGCGGCGGAGGCGGCGAAGGAGCTGGGCGTTCCGGAGGAGAAGTCCGTACTGCTCCAGCACCTGCTCCTCTCCCACCACGGAGAGCCGGAGTTCGGCGCCGCCGTGCGGCCCATGTGCGCCGAGAGCGAGCTGCTGAGCATGATCGACCTCATCGACAGCCGCATGGAGATCTACAAGGAAACCATGGAGGAGACAGAGGTGGGAGCCTTCAGCAAGCGGGTGTTCGCCCTGGATAAAAAAATCTACCGGCACAAGTAGGGGAGGCGGAGCAATGCGGCTTGTTTCATGGAACGTCAACGGCCTGCGGGCCTGCATGAAGAAGGGGTTCCTGGAGTCCTGCGAGGCTTTGGGGGCGGACGTGTACTGCCTCCAGGAGACGAAGATTCAGGAGGGCCAGGTGGAGCTGGAGCTGCCGGGGTACCACATGTACTGGAACTACGCCGATAAAAAGGGCTACTCCGGCACCGCCATCCTCACCCGGATGGAGCCGCTGAACGTGACCTATGGCTTCGGGGACGACCTCCACCGCCACGAGGGCCGGGTGATCACGGCGGAATATGAGGACTTCTACCTGGTCTGCTGTTACACCCCCAACGCCAAGCGGGGGCTGGAGCGGATCGACTACCGGATGATCTGGGAGGACGACTTCCGGCTGTACCTGTGCGAACTGGACAAGGTCAAGCCGGTGGTCCTCTGCGGGGACCTGAACGTGGCCCATGAGGAGATCGATCTGAAAAACCCCGGCCCCAACCGGGGCAACGCCGGGTTCTCCGACCAGGAGCGGGGAAAGATGACGGAGCTGCTGGAGGCCGGGTTTATCGACAGCTTCCGGGAGCTGTACCCGGACAAGACCGGGGCCTACAGCTGGTGGAGCTACCAGTTCAATGCCCGGGCCAACAACGCGGGGTGGCGGATCGACTATTTCATTCTCTCCCGGCGGCTGCGGGACCGGCTGGCGGGGGCGGACATCTTCCCGGAGATCATGGGCAGCGACCACTGTCCGGTGGGGCTCACCCTGGACTGATGGGGCCGTCAGACGGTAATTTTTCATCAAAAACCGGGCGCAACCGCCAATAGTTGCGCCCGGTTGGTTGATTTTTGGTCCAGATATCGGTATCCTCGAAGCAAATCAACACCCAAGGAGGACCGCCATATGACCTATGGAACACGCATCAAGCAGGCCCGGGAGGACCTGCGCCTCACCCAGGAGCAGCTGGCTGAGCAGCTGGACGTCTCCCGCCAGGCCGTCAGCAAATGGGAGGCCGATCTGTCCCGGCCCACTCGGGAGAAGCTGGACCGCCTCTCGGACATTCTGGACATCCCGCCGGAAACCTGGGCGCAGATCGACGCGGAGCTGGAAGCCGTCGCCCAGCCTCCGGACGCCTCCCGCCCATGGAAGATTGCCACGGCGGTCCTGGCGGCGGCGTGCCTCATTCTGGCCGTCTGCCTGACCGCCGCCCTCTGGCCCAAAGCCAATGAGGACGTACCCCTCCCGCCGGAGGAGCAGCGGGACGGAGAAAAGAACGGGCCCCCGGCAGAGACGGAACCGCCGGAGGAGGACCCCGCTGCCCTCACGGACCCCTCCGAAATTTATCCCGACACCCTGCCCATAACGCTCCGCCGGGACTTCGATTTCGGCGACCAGCCCCTGGGAGAGTACGACCCGGCGCTGGTCCCGTTCCTGGATGATCCGGAGGAATTGCAGAAAAACGAGCTGCAAAGCTTTATGTTCGGGGACGCCGCAAATCATGGACCGGGAAGCAACTGGTGCCATCTGAGCATCGTCAAGACCAACACCCGCACCGGCGAACGGGGCGCAGCCTTCTCCGACATCTATCTCCTCTACGCCATCCCGGATGAAAACGGAAATTTGGACTATCAAATCTTGTTCCGCATGGCGGAGGAAAACCACTATGTCAACAGCGATCCCAACGCCGTTACTGTGGAACCCTTTTTCAACGTCCTGGGCCGCGACGGCTTCAAGGTCCTGATCACCGTAGGCGCGTCCGGCAGATGGGGCTTTTATCTCACCCAGCGTCAAGACGGTACCCCCGCCATGATGGCGGCTACCACGGGTACTTCTCTGGAAGCGGATGTGGACGAGGACGGCGTGCTGGAAATTGTCCATATGTGGAAGAACGACCCCGCCTGGGACATCATCGACACAGAGGAAGGCCTGGAGGGCGCTCTCATTTATACCCTCTCCACCCACTCCGAGGATTTTCCCGGCGCGCTGGCAGATCTCCGCTTTGACCCGGAAAAAGGCGGATTTGTGCTGCTCAGCGGTCAGGATGCCGTCCTGGCCCGCTACGCCCTGCAGGACCGTCTGATTGTGCGCCTGCCCCTGACGGACTTCTCCTCCCTGGACTATCCTGACGCAGCGGGTACAAAGCTCACGTTTATCACCGGCGAGGAGGTCCTCTCCGACGGCCTGGACCCGGACGAGCTGCTGCCCTACACGGACGCCGTCCGCATCACCCACCGCCAGCAGGCCTATCTGGCCTTGCAGGAGCTGTACAACATAACGGGGCTGAAGGTAGATGAGTGCTACTGTACCGCCAACGAGTACGGGGTGATCTTCTCCCTCCTGCCGGACGGCTTCAACCAGCGCGGCTTTTTCTCTATGGATTTCAATTCACGCTGCGGCAACGTGGACAACATCCCCAGCCTGCATATCGCCTGGAAGGAGCTGGATAACGACTGGTCCCCCTTGTCCCTGGCGGACGCGGTCCGCCCGGAGAGCCGGGCAGAGGGCGAAGCGGAAACCATGCTGTGGTACTACGGCCGCATGAAATTTTTCAATACCGGCGAAGCGTCCTATGTCAACCTGGGCGATCTCTGGCTGGAGAACGGGGACCTGTATACCTACTTCACAGAGGACACCGAATACGGTCCTGCCCTGACATCCATCACCGGCCCCTACCCCGACGGCATCGTCAACCACTAACGCAGAATAAGGCGGCGTGGGCCCAACAGGCCCGCGCCGCCTTTGTGTCAGATCAATACCATGCACTCCATCCCCGGCACCCGGACGGTCAGACGGCCCTGGACCGTCGCAAAGCGCTGGCCGGTGAGGACGTCCTGGGCCAGACGGTGAGGCCAGGGAAAGGTAAATTCCACCGCCTCCGTTCCCGTGTTCAGCACGGCGGCGGTGATCTCGTCCCCCGCCGTCCGGGAGAAGGCCAGGGCGGGACCCCTGGCCCACAGCCAGTGGAGATCCCCCGCCTGCATGGACTCCCGCTGGCTGCGGAGCTTCCCCAACAGGGCGAAATGCCGCTGGATGTCCTGGTCCTCCCTCCCCCAGGGGTAGGTTCCCCGGTTGAAGGGGTCCTCGTAGCCCTCCATGCCCGCCTCATCCCCGTAGTAAACCGTGGGCGAGCCCGGGAAGGTATACAGCAGCGCCGCGCCGATCTCCAGCAGCCGCGCCCCCTTCTCCCGCTCCTCCGGGGTCATCCGGTAGCTGGCCCGGGCGGTCCGGTCCGGGGGCGGCTCGTGGCCGCTGGTCCCCAGGAGGGTCAGAATCCGGGGAGTGTCGTGGGTGCCCAGCAGGTTCATGGCGCTGTAGAAGGCGGAGCGGGGGTAGTTCTCCCGGATCGTCTCCATGGCCTCCACAAAGTCCTCCGCGCCGCCCCCCTGGAGGTAGGCCAAGGCCGCCACCCGGAAGGGGTAGTTCATCAGCCCGTGGGTTTCCCGCCCCAGAAGGTACCGCCGCCGCTTGTCATAGGCGATCTTGTTGCTGCCGTCCTCCCAGACCTCCCCCAGGAGGAAGCTGTCCAGCTTCTCCTCCATCATGGCCTGCCGGATCAAGGCGATGAACTCGTCCGGAAGCTCATCGGCCACGTCCAGCCGCCAGGCGTCCGCCCCCAGGCGGAGCCACCGGCGGATAATGGAATTCTCCCCCCGGACGATGTAGTCCACATAGGACGGGTGCGTCTCATTGACGGCGGGCAGTGTCCGGATGCCCCACCATGCGTCGTACCGCTCAGGCCAGTGGAGGAAGGTGTACCAAGGGTAATAGGGGCTCTCCCGGCTCTGGGCCGCACCCAGGTCCGGGTATTCCCCGTTGGCGTTGAAGTACTTGCTGTTGCTGCCGGTGTGGTTGAACACGCCGTCCAGCATCACCCGCATCCCCAGCTTGCGGGCCCGGCGGCACAGGCTCCGGAAATCCCGCTCCGTCCCCAGCATGGGGTCGATCTTCTCATAGTCCCCGGTGTTATACCGATGGTTGCTGTCGGCCTCGAAGACGGGGCAGAAGTAGAGGGTCGTGACCCCTATGGCCTTCAGATAGTTCAGCTTCTCCTCCACCCCGGTCAAATTGCCGCCGAAGAAGTCCCGGTTGCGGATCTCCCCCTTCTCGTCGGGGAGGTACTCCATTCCCTCCTCCCACTCCTGGTGGACCAGCCGGTCCCCGGTCATGCCGGCGGGATTGGGGATCCTGGTGCGGCGGAAGCGGTCGGGAAAGATCTGATAGGTCACCCCCCGGCCGAACCAGTCCGGCGTGGGGAGGGAATCGTCATAGACCGTCTGCTGCCAGGGCGTGATCTCGTTCTCGGCGCAGAAGCCCTTTTTCCCCAGCCACACCGCCTCCCCGTTTTCCCGCCGGAGGCGGAAGCCGTACCAGATGAGCTCCGGCTGCTCCGGCGCGCTGCAGGACCCGGTGAACACCGCCCGGTCCCCCTCCTCCCCGGCGAACGAGAGGGGCGTCTCCCAGTAGCCCTCCGAAAACTCCTCAAACAGCAGCAGGTCGCAGGCGGAGAAGCCCTCCGCCCGGGGCGGGCGGAGGGTGACGGTAATCTGCGTGCCGCAGGGAACCGCGCCGTAGGGGGTCTTATACCGGCTGTCCCGGGAATCAAAGATGTGTGTCATACAGGATCGTTCCTTCGTCGTTGTATTGGCCGGACAAATCCGCTTTCCCGCGGGGAATCAAATCTTTCTCAGAGCCTGTTTCATATCGCAGCATGTGCGAAATAGCGATGGAATTTCACCCCAATGAGGCCGGGCGGCGTCTAGTTCTCAGTGGAGCAGTGCGCCCTCCGGCACGGTAAAGGCCCCGACGTCGCCGGGGGCGAAATAGCAGTTGAGGATTTCCACCGCGGTGGAGGCCAGGGCGGAGCCGCTGCGGCCCTGCTCAATGACCACCGCCACGGCGATCTCCGGGTCCTCGAAGGGGGCGAAGCAGACGAACACGCCGTTGGCGTTCTCCTCGCCCACCTGGGCGCTGCCGGTCTTGGCGCCGGCGGTGACGATGCAGTCGGCAAAATCGGCGGCGATGGTGCCCTTGGTTACCAGATCGCCCATACCCTTCTTCACCGCCTCCAGCGTCTCCTCGCTCATCGCTACCTCCGAGAGGACCTCCGGCTGGTGCTCATAGAGCACGGCGCTGCCGTCGTAGGCGGAGATATTTTTCAGCAGGTGTGCGTCCAGCCGCTCCCCGCCCCGGACCAGGGTGGCTATGAAGCTGGCCAGCTGGAGGGGGGTATAGACCTGGCTGGCCTGGCCGAAGCCGGCCCAGGGGGACTGGTCCTCGCCAGGGTTGTTCTCATGGCGGGAGCCGGTGCGCTCCCCCAGCTCCACCCCGGTGCTTTCCCCCAGGCCGAAGGCGGCGGCGTACTCGTTGAGCCGGTTCATGCCCAGCTGGTAGCCCATCTCGGCGAAAAAGTAGTTGCAGGAAACGGTGATGGCGTCGCTGACGTTAATCCGCCCGTGGGTCCGGCGGGAGCTCCGGTAGAGCCAGCAGCGCGCCAGACTGTTGGGGTCCCCGGGATAGTACCAGGTGCCGGTGGCGTTGATGCGCTGCTTGGGGGTGATGATCCCGCTCTCCAGAGCCGCCACGGCGGTCATGGGCTTGAAGGTGGAGCCGGGGGCATAGACGCTGTTGAACGCCCGGTTGGTAAAGGGAGAGGCTGGGTTCTGGTTCAGCTCCTCCTGGTCCTCTGCGTAGGTCCGCTGGCTGTAGGTGGGGTAGGTGGCGGAGGCCAGGATCTCGCTGTCCTTCACCCCCAGCACCACCGCCGCGCCGCCCACCCGCTCCATGAGGGCGGCCTCCTCCTCGTCCTTGGCCTCGCTCTTGGCCTGCTCCACACCCCGGGCCAGGGCGGCCTCCACCTGGGCCTGGAAGTCGATGTCGATGGTGAGGGCCAGGGTGCCTCCGGGCTGGGGCTGGGTGGAGTAGAGCTCGCTGGTGATCTTCCCGTCCTGGTTGGTGGTGATGGCCCGGACGCCATCCCGGCCCTGGAGGTAGGGCTCGAAGGCAAGCTCCACCCCGCTCTTCCCCACCTGCTCATCCCACCGGTAGAAGCGGTAGGGGGAAGTGTCCTCCCCGGCCTCCTTGGCCTCGTTGTAGGGGGCGTTGAGCCGGTCCCGCTCCTCCTTGTCGTAGATGGCCCCCACCCGGCCCAGGAGGTGGGCGGCATAGTCGGTGTGGTACTGCCGCACGGACTCGCTGCTGACCACCGCGCCGGAGAAGCCGCCGTCGCTGAGCAGGGAGATAAACTCCACGGAGACGTCCTCCGCCAGCACATAGGGCGTAGTGGCGGCGTTCCGCTCCAGCTTCCGCAGGGCCGTCTCATAGAGCACCCCCAGGACCATCCGGGCCTCCTGGTCCGTGAAACGGCTGGGGATGCCGAAATCCTTCCGCATCAGCTCCATCAGCTGCTCCGCCGGCAGGGCGGAGGAGGTGGCCAGGCCGAACTCCTTCTGCACCGCCCCGCTCATCAGGGGCTGCTTGGTGGCCCCGGTAATTTCCGTGGAGGACCAGTCCCGGTCCGCAAGGAAGCTCTGGAACCAGGTCCGCTGGGTCCCGGTCACCTGGGAAAAGGTGTAGGCGAAGGGCGGCTCCGCCGAGACGGGGAGCGCGTCGCTCCACTCGATCCCCTGGTCCCGGCACAGCTGCAGCAGCCGCAGGAGGGCGTTGGCCGCGCTCTCCTGGCGGACGGTATGTCCCTCCTCCGGGACCAGGCCGGGGTCGTCCTTCACCTGGTCGGGGTCGAAGGTCATCACATAGATCTCCCGGTTGGAAACCAGGACCTTGCCGTTGCGGTCCGTAATGATCCCCCGGGAGCTCTCCACGGGCTGGGTGGTGGTCACCTGGATGGTAGACTGGGAGCGGTATTCCTCCCCGTTGACGATCTGGGCCTCATAGAGAACGCCCACAAACAGGGCCATGCACACCCCGTAAGCCCCCAGCAGGAAATTGGACCGTCTCGTAAATCGTTTCTTGTGTTCCAAGGGAAAAATCCTTTCTATCGTATCCGCGCCGGTCAGTAATCCGCCGCGCACCGCCGGTAGATGGCCCGGTACAGCGGCAGTGCCGCCAGCAGGGCGGGGAGGGTCAGCAGTCCCTCCCCCACCACCATCCGGGCCATCAGCCCCAGGTACCGCCCACCGGAGAGGATCTGAACCACAAGCCGCAGCCCCCCCGTCAGCAGCATCGCCAGGGCCGCCACGATCAGCGCGCACAGCAGCCCCTTGGACAGCAGCCGCTCCGCCACCCAGGCGGAGACGATAGCGATTACCGGAAAGATCAGGACAAAGAACCCCGGAAAGGGCGCCGGCACCAGCAGGCCGCAGGCCAGCCCAAAGACCAGGGCGAACACGGCCCCCCGCCGGGGCCCCTCAAACATAGCCACCAGCGCCGGCAGCATCGGGTACAGGAAGGGCGTCAGCCCCAGCGCATGGATCTGGTTCAGCGCCATCGACTGCAGGGCGCACAGCAGCAGCGTAGCCGCCGCGTAGACGGCCCATTTGAATACCACATAACTTTTCGGCAGCATGCCCCCGCCCTCCTAATCCACGATGTCAAAGCTGGTGACTATAAAGACCTGGGTCAGGCCGCCCAGCTCCGCCTCGGGCCGAAGCACCGCGTATTGAGCCAGACCGTTCTCGCTGGTCCGGACCTCCTCCACGCAGCCGATCACCAGCTGGGAGGGGTAATAGCCCCCCAGGCCGGAGGTAACAATCAGGTCGCCGGCCACCACGTCCGGCTCCGCGCCCAGGTAATTCAGCTGCAGCCGTCCCTGGCTCATCAGGGCGAAGTCCCCCTGGGCCATGGCGCTGCCGCCGGTGCGGAACACCAGGGCCCCGATGGAGGTGTCGCTGTCCAGGATCGTACGGACCGTGGACCAGGTAGTCCCCGTCTCCGTCACCACGCCCAGCAGATGGCCCGTCTCCGTCACCACGCAGTCCCCCTCCTCCACGCCGTGGGCGGAACCCTTGTTGACGGTGATCTGGCTGCACCAGTTGGAGACGTCCTGAACCAGTACCCGTGCGGACTCCAGGTGGAGGTCCCGCCGCTGCTTCCGCAGCTCGGCCACCTCCCGGAGCCGGACGTTCTCGTCCCGGTCCGCCTGGGCCTGCCGGACCGTCTCCTCCATGTCGGCGATCTCCTCTTTCAGCCGCTGGTTCTCCTCCCGCAGCGCGTCCACCCCGACGAAGTAGCCCGTCCAGCGCCGGACGGTTTCCGAAACGGCGGCGGAGGCCGACCGGAAGGGGGAGGCGATGATGCCCGCCAGGTCCGGCAGCGGGGCGGAGGTGGCGGAAAAAAAGTTCATCACGCTCAGCAGCACCGCCGCCACCACCGCCGCCGACAGCACCATGATGACAAAACGATTGGATGGACGCTTCAATGGAGTTCCTCCTCCGAAAACAGATTCACGCCGAAGTCCGCCAGCATCCCGCCCAGCAGGAACAGTGGCAGGCCCATAACGTTGAAGTAATCCCCCTCGATCTTCCGCACGAACAGGGCGGCCTTCCCCTGGACGCCGTAGCCTCCGGCCTTATCGAAGGGCTCGCCGGTGCGGATATAGCCCCAGATCTCGTCCTGATGCAAGGGCCGGAAGGCGACGGAGGTGGTTTCCGTCCTTGTCTCCATCCGTTCCCCCCGGGAGACGGTCACGCCGGTGCGGACCTGATGGGTCCGGCCCGAGAGGGCGGAGAGCATGGTAAAGGCGTCCACCTGGTCCCGCGGCTTCCCCAGCCGCAGGCCCTCCAAAAACACCATGGTATCGGCGGAAATAATCACCGCTTCGGGGTCGCCCGCCAGGGCGCGGGCGGCCTCGCCCTTTTTCCGGCAGATGGAGGCGACGATCTCCTCCGGAGGGAGGGCGGGGTCGAAGGTTTCGTCCGCCTCCGGGACGAGGATCTCAAAGCCTTTTATGCCGATCTGGCTTAAAAGCTGTTTTCTTCTGGGGGATTGGGAGGCTAGGATGATTCTTGACATAGTACCTTCTTCTGGCCGCCCTGCGGGCGGCCTTACTGCCTGACTTATTGGTAGATTCGCCCCTCGCCGGGGCGGGGGCCTTCTTTTCGCGCGAGCGAAAAGAAGCAAAAGATCGCTTAGGAAACTACGTTTCCTAAGAACCTTCCTGCAT
>VSNB01000072.1 GCA_009774055.1 Clostridiales bacterium | reverse complement strand
AGCGCGTTTTTGGGTACTTTTGCCGCGGGGCAAAAGAACCCGAGGAGTCCGGGGGCGAGAAGCCCCCGGGCCGATTCGAGAACCAACTCCCGTGCCGCCCGAAGGGCGGCAGAGAAGAATTTTCCACACTGCGGAAAAAATCTGCCTCCCCCTATGGAAACTCCGGCCAAAAAGGTATATACTATCTAACGATTTGACAAAAGAAGGAGAACCCTCATGTCTCGACAGAAGCTCATGGACCGCGTATATCTCACCTGCATCCCGTCGGAAAAGTTCAAAACCAGCTTCTTAAGCGCCCAGATCGCCGCTCCGCTGGAGAAAGAAACAGCCGGCTGCAACGCCCTGATGGTGAATGTCCTCAGCCGGGGCACCGTCAGGTGCCCCGATATGGCCTCCATCGGACGGGAGCTGGACCTTCTCTACGGCGCCCGGCTGGAGCCCACGGTGCGGAAGAAGGGCGAAAATCAGCTCTTCGGCTTCGCAGCCAGCTGCATCGACGACCGCTTCCTGCCCAAGGGGGAAAAGCTACTGGAAAAGCTGACGGACCTGCTGGGGGAATTTTTCTGTATGCCCGTTACCCGGGGAGGCCGGCTGCTGGAGGAGTATGTGGAGAGCGAACGGGAAAACCTGGCGGATATGATCCGCAGCGACATCAACGACAAGCGGGCCTACGCCGCCCGGCGCCTGCTGGAGGAGATGTGCGCCGGGGAGCGGTACGGCCTGCGGCGGATGGGCAGCGCCGGGGATGTGGAGAACATTTCCCTCCAGCGGCTTAACCGCCACTACCGCGAAACCTTGCCCAAGGGCCGGCTGGAGCTGTTCTACTGCGGCTCCGCGCCGGAGAAACGGGTGGCAGGGGCCTTCGCCCGGGCCTTCGCCGCCCTGCCCCGGCAGGGCGCACTGGAACCCGTACAGACCATTCGCCGTCCCGCCCGGGAAACCTGCCGGGTTGTGACCGAGGAGCTGGACGTGAGCCAGGGCAAGCTGTGCATCGGCTGCCGCACGGACTGCACCGACATGGCCGCCGCAATGCTCATGAACGCCATGTTCGGCGGGGCCACCACCTCCAAGCTCTTCGTGAACGTCCGGGAGCGGCTGAGCCTGTGCTACTACGCCGACAGCGCCTACCACCGGCTCAAGGGCCTCGTCACCGTGTCCTCCGGCATCGAGTTCCAGAACTACGACCGGGCGGTGGAGGAGATCCTGCGCCAGCTGGAGGCCCTGCGCCAGGGGGACTGGGAGGACTGGGAAATCGAGGGCGCGCGGCAGTCCCTGGTCAACAGCCTGCGGACTATGGAGGACTCCGCCGGGTCCATGGAGGACTTCGTCATGGGACAGGCC
Organism: Clostridiales bacterium; assembly: GCA_009774055.1. Classification (GTDB taxonomy): domain Bacteria; phylum Bacillota; class Clostridia; order Oscillospirales; family Oscillospiraceae; genus Pelethomonas. The sequence goes on along the minus strand of VSNB01000072.1, from coordinate 11,801 downwards.
GCCGCCGGCAGCGACGAGACGATCCCGGGACTGATCGCCGCCCTTGCGGAGGTGACCCCGGAGCGGGTCCGGGCGGCGGCAAAGTCCGTCAAACCCGACACCATATACTTTTTAAAGGGAAAGGAGGGCTGCGCATGAAAATGGCAGAGTATCCCCGCCTGGGGGAAACGGTTTTCCGGCAGACCCTTTCCAACGGCCTGGAGGTCGTGACGGTCCGCAAGCCCTTCCACGCCAAGAGCTACGCCTTTCTTGCCGTCCGTTACGGCGGCATGGACCTGCGCTTCCAGACGGAGGGCCGGTGGCGGGAAACCCCCGCCGGCATCGCCCATTACCTGGAGCACAAGATGTTCGACATGGCCTCGGAAAACGTCATGCAGTCCTTCGCCCGGAATGGGGCCTCGGACAACGCCTTCACCAGCAACGCCATGACCGCCTATTATTTTACCTCCACGGCCCATTTCTATGAAAATCTCCGCATCCTGCTGCGGTTTGTGTCCACGCCCTATTTCACCCAGGAGAGCGTGGACAAGGAGCAGGGCATCATTGCCCAGGAAATCCAGGAGACGGAGGACGATCCAGATTGGCGGGTGTACGCCAACCTGATGGAGCGGCTTTATCAGGACAGTCCGGCCCGAGTGCCGGTGGTAGGCTCCCTGGAAAGCATCCGGCAGATCACCCCCCAGACCCTCTACGACTGTCACAAGGCGTTCTATACGCCCTCCAACATGATCCTGGTCTGCGTGGGGAATGTGGACCAGGCCCGTGTGGCGGAGGAGGCGGAGGCCATCCTGCCCCGGGAGGGCGGGCCCGCCGTCATCCGGGACTACGGCCGCGAGGACGCCGCCGGCCCCGCCGGGAGCGAGGTCAGCCAGGCCATGGAGGTTTCCATGCCCATGTTTCTGGCAGGCTACAAATGCCAAGCCGTGGACGAGGGCGAGGCTACCCTCCGGCAGAGCATCGTCGGCGACCTGGCCTGTGACGCCCTGTTCGGCGACAGCAGCCCCCTGTATACCCGCCTCTACGAGGAGGGCGCTGTCAACAGCAGCCTGGGGGGCAATTTCGACATGCTGCCGGGCGCCCACTATGTCTATGTGGGCGGCGACGCCAAAGACCCCCGGCGGGTGTTTGAGGAGATCACCCGGCAGGCCCGGAAACTGGGGGAGGAGGGCATCGGCGAGGACTTCTACCGCCAGATCCGCCGGGCCGCCTACGGCGGGATGCTCCGCAGTCTCAACTCTTTTGAGAACATTGCCGTCAGCATCGCGGAAGCCTATTTCCGGGGCTTCGACTACTTCCGCTTCCCGGAAGTCTTTGATGCCGTCGGAAAGGCGGACGTGGAGGCGTTTCTGCGGGAAAATATTGCGCCGGAGAAATCGGCGCTGTCCCTGATCCAACCGAGAGAATAGCAAGGAGGACCCAAAATGTACGAATACGCGAGAACCGATATGCCCATCAGCTTCCCCGGCCTGTTCGGGGAGTGGTCCATAAACCCCGACCCGGTCGCCATCCCCATCGGCAACGGCATCCGCTGGTACGGCATCATTATCTGCGCGGGACTGATTTTAGCGGTGCTGTTCTGCTGCAGACAGAGCAAGAAGTATGGCATCACGGAGGACAATGTCTACGACATGATGATCTGGCAGATTCCTCTTTGTATCATCGGAGCAAGACTCTACTATGTGTTATTCAACCTGGACTTCTTCCGCCGCACGGACGGCAGTCTCAACCTCGGCAAGATGATCGCCATCTGGGACGGAGGGCTGGCCATCTATGGAGCGGTGATCGTGGCTTTCTTTGTGCTGATGGCCTTCTGCAAGCGGAAGAAGATTTCCTTCGGGGCCTTCGCGGACCTGGGCGTCATGGGCCTGCTCATCGGGCAGGCCGTGGGCCGGTGGGGGAACTTCGTCAACCGCGAGGTGTTCGGCGGGGAGACTGCCCTGCCCTGGCGGATGAAGGTATGGGTCACCGAGTCCCAGTCCATTGAGGTCCACCCCACCTTTCTCTACGAAAGCCTGTGGAATCTGGCCGGCCTGCTGCTGATCGTGTTTGTGATTTCCAAGCTTCGGACCTTCGACGGGGAGAACGCCTGCTTTTACTTTATCTGGTACGGCCTGGGCCGGGCGTGGATTGAGGGGGTCCGGACGGACACGCTGAAGCTTTTCGGCTGGGAGCTGTTTGGGCAGCCCATTCTGGTCAGCCAGCTGCTCAGCATACTGCTGGCTGTCGCGGCGCTGGCAGTGTGGATCGTCAACAAGCGGAAGCATCCCCGGGGGCAGGAGGGCTTATATGTCAACCGGCAGGCGGCCACCGCCGTGGAGGAGGAGGCGGTCCCCGCCGCGCCGGTTGACGGGGAGGAAGAGTAAACGCGGCCCTGGCATTAATCTTATTTTACCTTTGCCGCCTCGCCGGCGGCGGGGCCTTCTTTTCGCGCGAGCGAAAAGAAGCAAAAGGTCGCTCAAGGAACTACGTTCCTTGAGAATCCTCCTTCATTACGGGGGTTATTTATTTATGCTCCGACGTACCCTGCTTGTTCTATTTTGATGCCTTCGCTGGTGCGCCGGACTTCTGCGTCTACCCACGAGCATGCTGCAGTGCTTACCGTTATACACGCTGAATCTCCCGGGGCGCTTTTCGGGAGCTTCCCCGTGTGAGACGGTAGGGTCTGCCATTGACATCGTCGGGTAGACGCTTCGCCCGATCCATGGGGGCCGGTCCGGTTCAGAGCGGACGGACTGCAGTGGAAGCGCAAAACAAAATACCCCTCGTAATCATAAGGGATTCTTAAACCGCAGGTTTAAGCACGTTTTTGCCTACTTTTGGCGTGGGCCAAAAGTAGGCGCGGAGTCCGGGGCCGCGCAGGTCCCGGGCCGATTCAAGAACCAACTGCCGTGCCGCCGCGCAGCGGCGGCAGAGAACAACGAGGAGAACATACTTCCATGGAAAAAGGTATTTTATATGGTGTGGGCGTGGGTCCCGGGGACCCTGAGCTCCTGACCCTCAAGGCCCAGAGAATCCTCCGGGAAGCGGATGTCATCGCCGTCCCCGACAAGGGGACGGGTGAAAAAACCGCCCTGGCCATTATTGGCCCTCTGGCGGAGGGCAAACCCCTCCTCTACTGCGCCGCCCCCATGACCCGGAACCCGGTGCGGCTGGAGGCGGCCTACGAGGAAAACGCCCGCCAGATCGCCGCGTTGCTGAACGAGGGGAAAACCGTGGCGTTTATTACCCTGGGGGACCCCTCCATCTACTCTACGTATCTCTACACCCACCGCAGGGTGCAGGCTATGGGCTGTGAGGCGAAGCTGATACCCGGCGTTCCCTCCTTCTGCGCGGTGGCGGCGGCGCTGGGAATCGGACTCTGCGAGGGCGGCGAACGGCTGATGATCGTCCCCGCCTCCCACAAGGACGTCGGCGACTGCCTGGCCGTGGACGCCAACTACATATTCATGAAGGCGGGCCGGGAGATCGGCCAGCTGCGGGAGACGCTGGCCGGGCACGGCCTGCTGAACCGCGCCGCCATGGTGGAAAACTGCGGCATGGAGACGGAGCGGGTGTTCCCTCAGTTTGCCGGCGCGCCGGCGGACAGCGGCTATTTCTCCGTGGTGGTGGTGAAACGGAATGGGAACTAAACGGTTCCCCCTGTTTGTAGACCTCGCTGGGAAAAAGGCCGTGGTCATCGGCGGCGGGACGGTGGGCCTGCGGCGGGCGGAGGTCCTGGCACGGTTCGGAGCGGAGGTGACGGTGATCTCCCCCTCCCTGGCCCGGGAGGCAGAGGGAATCCGCTGCGTCCTCCGGCCCTACGCGCCCGGGGATCTGGACGGCGCGTTCCTGGTGGTGGCCGCCGCCAGCGACCCGGCGGTCAATGAGGCCGCAGGCCGAGAGGCCCGGCGGCTGGGGGTCATCTTCAACCGCTCCGACAATCCGGCGGACTGCGATTTCTTTTTCCCCGCCGTCTGCGAGGGAGCGGGGATGGTAGCCGGCCTGGCGGGAGACGGCAGGGACCACGGGAGAACTGCCCGGACGGCAAAAGAAATCCGAAAAATTCTGGAAAGCAGTAAGGATGAGACATAACATGAAGCTTCGCATCGGCAGCCGGGACAGCCTCCTGGCGGTGATCCAATCCCGACTGGTCATGGATGCCCTCCAAGCGGCCCACCCGGGCATAGAGCTGGAGCTGGTGACCATGAAAACCACCGGGGACAAGATTCTGGACCGCACCCTGGACCAGGTGGGCGGCAAGGGGCTGTTCGTCAAAGAGCTGGACGCCGCCCTCCAAGCGGGCCGGGTGGATCTGACGGTCCACAGCTGCAAGGACCTGCCCATGGAGCTGCCGGAGGGCCTGCCCATCGCCGCCTTCCTCCGGAGGGAGGACCCCCGCGATGTCCTGGCCCTCCCCGAGGGAGCCGCTGAGTGGGACGTCCGCCTGCCCGCCGGCAGCGCCAGCCCCCGGCGGCGGGTCCAGCTGCGGGAGCTGTTCCCGGCGGCGGAAGTCCGGCCCGTCCGGGGCAACGTACAAACCCGGCTGCGAAAGCTGGACGAGGGCGGGTACGGCGCACTGATACTGGCAGCGGCGGGGATGAAGCGGCTGGGACTGGAGCGGCGGATCAGCCGGTATTTCGAACCGGAGGAGCTGCTGCCCGCCGCAGGACAAGGCATCCTGGCCGTCCAGTGCCGGGCGGACATGGACCGGGCGGTTTTCGACTGCCTCCGGGACCGGGAGGCGGAGATCTGCGCCCTGGCGGAGCGGGCTTTCGTACAGGCCCTGGACGGAGGATGCTCCTCCCCCATCGCGGCCTACGCCCGGATGGAGGGGGACAATGTCACCGTGACCGGTATGTATGTGGACGGGACGGAGCGCGTCCGGAAGGGCGCGGCTTCCGGTCCCGCCGGCGAGGGAGAAGCGCTGGCCCGGGCTCTGGCAAAGAAACTGAAGGAGGACGCGTCATGTCCGGAAAAGTAACGCTGGTGGGGGCGGGCCCCGGGGATCCGGGCCTGCTGACCGTCAAGGGCCTGCGGGCCCTGGAACAGGCGGATGTTGTGGTCTATGACCGGCTGGTGAGCCCGGCGGTACTGGAGCGGATTCCCGCCGCCGCCCGGCGGATCGACGTGGGCAAGGAGGCCAGCCGCCATCCGGTGCCCCAGCATCAGATCAACCGGATTCTGCTGGAGGAGGCCCAGGCGGGCCACAACGTGGTGCGTCTCAAGGGCGGCGACCCCTTTGTCTTCGGGCGGGGTGGCGAGGAACTGCAGGCCCTCGCCCGGGAGGGCGTGGAATTTGCCGAGATTCCCGGCATCACCTCCGCCATCGCGGCGGCGGCCTACGGCGGCATCCCGGTAACCCACCGGGACTGCGCCTCCTCCCTGCACATCATCACCGGCCACGCCCGTGAGGGCGCGGAGCTGAACATTGATTTTGAAGCCCTGGTGCAAACCCGGGGGACACTGGTGTTCCTCATGGGCGTGACAGCCCTGCCCGTTATTGTGGAGGGCCTGCTGGAGGCCGGGATGGACCCGGATATGCCCGCCGCTATGGTGGAGCAGGGAACCCTCCCCAGCCAGCGGCGGTGCGGCGCCGCCTTAAAAGCCCTGCCGGACCGGGCGGCGGAGATGGGCATCCGAAGCCCCGCACTGATGATTGTGGGGCGCGTATGCGCCCTGGCAGAGAAGCTGTGCTGGTTTGAGCGCCTGCCCCTCCACGGAAAGCGGATTCTGGTCACCCGGCCCGGGGACCGGGCGGGGTCGCTGTCGGAGAAACTGTGGGACCTGGGAGCGGACGTGGTGGAATTTCCCTGCATCCGCACGGAGGCTGTCTTCCCCTGTCCCGCTATGGAGGGCGCGCTGGAGCAGCTCTCCGCTTACGAATGGCTGGGCTTCACCAGCGCTGCAGGAGTGGAGGCGTTCTGGACCTGCCTGCGGGGCATGGGAAAGGACGCCCGGGCCCTGGGCGGCGTGAAGCTGGCGGCCATCGGCCCCGCCACAGGGCGGGCCTTGGAGGCCCGCGGCGTAACCGCCGACCTGATCCCGGAAATTTACGACGCCGCCCATATGGGCGAAGCGCTGGTGAAAGCGGCAGAGGGCAAAGTCCTGCTGCTGCGGGCGGAGGAGGGCTCCCCGGCCCTGACGGACGCGCTGTCGGCGGCGGGCGTCCCTTACGACGATATCGCCGTTTACCGCACCATTTACGATAACCCCCGTTCCCAGGAGCTGCGGGAGGCGCTGGAGGCGGGCGGGTTCGATTATGTGACCTTTACCTCCGCCTCCACCGTGAAGGGCTTCGTCTCCGCCGTGGGCGGGGATGCGGATTTCAGCCGCTTCACGGGGCTGTGCATTGGGAAGCAGACCGCCGGGGAGGCGGAAAAGCATCATATTTCCGTAAAGACCGCCGGCAAAGCGGCAATCGACGCGCTGGTGGAGCTGGCGCTTGAAAAGTGAGGAATACTATGGACATCTGGGAAGAGCTGTACACCGCCGCAAGGAAGGTGCAGAACGCTCGCGCCATATCGCCTTTTATTGACGCCGGAGGCGTCGCCGCCGCCCTATTGACCAAAGCGGGAAACATCTACACGGGCGTCTGCATCGACACCGCCGCCAGCTTGGGCATGTGCGCGGAGCGCAATGCCATGGCCTGTATGATCACTCACGGTGAAAGCCGGATTGACAAAATCCTTGCCGTCATGCGGGACGGCAAAATCGGTCCTCCCTGCTGCGTATGCCGGGAATTCATGATGCAGCTGGACCGGGACAGCGGGGAGATCGAGATCCTGCTGAACTATAAGACGCGGGAGACGGTGCGTCTCAGGGAGCTGGTCCCCCAATGGTGGGGCTATGACCGCTTTGAGCTGTAAATACCAGGAGGCTGAATGAAAAAGTACCGGTTCGGCTTCGACCCCGGAGGACTGCTGCTGTTTTTGCTGATGATGCTCCCCAATTTCGTCTGGTTCAACCTTCCGGCACCTGACGACATTCTGCGGCGGGAATCTATTACCCCGGTGGTGGACGGCATCGCGTCCGTATGCCAGATTCTGTTTGCAGCGGCGCTCTGTGCAGTTGTGAACCGGGATCGGGAACGGCTGCGCCTCTCGCCGTTCATTTGCGCCTCTCTCTGCTGCGGAGGGCTCTATGCAGCCGGGTGGGTGTGCTATTATGCCGGATTTGTCGGTCCGCCTGTGGTGGCGCTGCTGACGCTTCCCCCCTGCCTGTGCTTCCTTTTCTTTGCACTGGATAGAAAAAATGGCATCGCGGTAATCCCTATTACGGTCTTCACCGTCTGCCATCTGATCTACGGTATTGCCAATTTCATGATTTGAGGAGGATTTCCCCATGGACCTGACCAACCGCCCCCGCCGCCTGCGGCGGACCGACGCTATCCGCCGCCTGAACCGGGAGACCCGGCTGAGCCCGGAGGCGCTTATCTATCCCATTTTCGTGGACGAAACCCTCTCCGGCGTCCGGCCCATCGAGAGCCTGCCGGGCCAGAACCACTACAGCCTGGACAGCGTGTGCCTCGCCGTGGAGGAGTGTCTGGCCCACGGCGTGAAGCACTGCATCCTCTTCGGCCTCCCCGCGGAAAAGGACGCCTGCGGCTCCTCCGCCTGGGCGGAACACGGGGTCATTCAGGAGGCCGTGCGGGCCATCAAGGCCCGGTATCCGGACTTTACCGTCATTACCGACGTCTGCATGTGCGAGTATACGGACCACGGGCACTGCGGCATCCTCCATGGTCACGAGGTAGACAACGATGAAACCCTGACGCATCTGGCTAAGATTGCCGTCAGCCACGCCGCCGCCGGGGCGGACATGGTGGCCCCTTCGGACATGATGGACGGTCATGTGGCGGTCCTGCGGAAGGCACTGGATGAAAACGGCTTCCAGAACACCGCCATCATGGCCTACTCCGCCAAGTACGCCTCCGCCTTCTACGGCCCCTTCCGGGCCGCCGCTGGGTCAGCCCCCTCCTTCGGGGACCGGAAGGGCTACCAGATGGACCCCCATAACCGGAAGGAGGCCCTTCGGGAATGCGCCCTGGACGCCGCCGAGGGCGCGGACATCCTGATGGTCAAGCCCGCCCTGAGCTACCTGGACGTTATCCGGGAGTGCGCGGACGCCTTCGACCTGCCTCTATGCGCCTATTCGGTGTCCGGAGAGTACGCCATGATCAAGGCCGCCTCCGCCGCCGGACTGGTGGACGAGCGGCGGATCATGTGCGAGACGGCCCTGTCGGTCTTCCGGGCGGGGGCAGATATGCTGATCACCTACTACGCCAAGGAGCTGGCGGACGCCATCGCCGGAAAAGAGATCGGGTGACCCGGCGGCGCGAGAAATTTCTTTGCATTTCGCCCAACACTTTGGCCTCCTGATTCGTCCTAATGATTGGAGATCAGGAAAGGATGTGCCGCTATGAAAATAAATGATGAGATTGTCCGGGACTATCTGGTGGGAAAATCCATTGCCAGCTATCGCAGCGCGTGGTTTTTCCAAAAAGGCCACCCATTTACAGAGCCCTCCTATTCCGCCGGGGAGCGGGAGAGGGCTGCGGAGGTCTACCGCGCGCTCCTGGCGACGGCGGAATCGTTCCAGCCCCTCAACCGAGAGGTATGGGACGCGCTGTTTCCCGGCTGGCCCACCGCATTGGAAGATGCCTGCGTGGATCTGGTGGTCGGCTTTCCCCAACCCTACGACGCTATGGCGATGCGGGACGAAGCGGGGACGTACCATATCATTCTGGATCTGCTGTGCTGGACCGTTTATCTGGGAAAGGGCGATCTGCAGTCCATCGCCCGGAATCTGCTGACCCACGAGCTGTGCCATATGCTGATTGGCCGGACTGCGGCCGGAATTGATGCCGATCTGAACAGGGGCGCTTATGCGGACATGCTGGACGCCCTCACCTTTCACGAGGGCTTCGCCCATCTGGTATCCTACGGCGGGAAGGAACTGGGGGAAACGGACTGGTCCTCCCCCCAGCTGCGCCAGGTCCGGGAATCCAGCCGCAGGGATCTGCAGCTGGCGCTGGCCGCCGGAGACGAGGCGGAACGGGCGGCGTATTTGTCCCGGGCCAACTGCGGCAAATATTATGAGAAATTCGCCTGCATGGCCGGCATGCTGTATCTGGCTGAGCAGTGGCGGCGGGGCGGAACCGCTGCGCTGGCGGAGCGGTTTCAAGCCGGGTATCACGGTTTCGCGGTGCAGTGCCTCAGATAGGAAAGCTTCCGGAAAGCGGCCTCGCTTTCCGGAAACTTCCTTACAACGGGCTCTGGATTCCCGTCATCAAAATATGCAAAAAGCGCGGTTGGAAAACCGCGCTTTTTGCATGCCGTTTATGCTCCGACGCCCCCTTTGCTGACGCGCCGGACTTTGAGAAAGAACGTTGGCTCAGCCTCCGCCTCTCTCCTCAGCCGTATACGTCGAAGCCATACTGGCTGGGCGCGGGTACGGCGGCAAGCATGTCGTTGATCAGCGTCTCCGCCTGGGCCTCCATGCTTTCCATGGACTTTTTCAGGATCGCCATATCGTACGCGTTGGCGAACTCCATTTGGCTCATGCTCATGCTGGCAGCCGCAATGCTCTCCATCATGGTGTCGTTCTCCTTTCCTGTCAGTATTGTTAACGGCGCGGTCGGCCCTCGCCGAATCCGCTTACTCCAAATCGATAGGTTCGAACTCGCCGTTCCCCGTCTCCCGGAAGAGCTGGCTCATATCGCTGCTGAGGTAGTAGGTGCCCATATAGACGTTGGTGGCAGTCCGCACATCCTGGAGGTAGACCTGCATCTGACGGCAGTGGATGCCGTCCAGCAGCACCCAGCCCTGCTGAGGATAAACCATGTAGGCGGTCATGTCGTCCCCCTCCAGGCCCAGTTTGCCGGGATCGAGGCTATTGAAGAAATCCAGCTGCTCCGACATAGCGGTAGGCTGGGGTTCCTCATCCTCAGGCTCCTCCTCCTTTACGGGGGGCAGGATCTTGCCGTCTATATACGCCACCTGGACAGCCACGGCATACTCCGACCATCCCACAATTACCCGGAGGATACGGCTGCCGCCGTCCTCGGTGGTAGCCTCGGCGGCCTTGGCCAGGGAAACCGAGCCCGCCAGAATGTCGGTGACCGGCTCCTCCTCCAGACGGTGGTTCTCGCCGTCAATGGTCACAAAACCCTGCTCCTCACCCATCAGCACCTGGATATACCGCTCCGCCAGGGCCGCGGGATCGTCCATCTGCCGGTAGTGGTAGGTATGGGAAATATCCAGGCTCTCCGCAATGGCGGCATCAGTGGGTGCGTCAATGGAGAAGAGGATCGCCTCCCCCTCATACAGAAGACTGTCCAGGGCCACCACCTTGTCTGCCTCGCTCTCCCCCAGATCATATACCTCCAGGGAGCTCTCCTTCTTGCAGGCGGTCAGCAGGCCCAGAGTCAGCAGAACCAGCAGAAGGACTTTGGTTTGCTTTTTCATCTAAAATTTTCCTCGTTTCGCGCGGGAGCGGAGCTCCCTGAAATCACTGGCCGCGGCGAATGGTCACCTGGTCGTTGTTGCGGAGGACCTGGGTGAAGGGGCAGTCCGCGCCGTTCACCTGCAGCACCAGCGGTACGTCCAGTGTCTCAAAATCGATGCCGGACCGGTCCAGCAGGTCCATCAGGAAATAGGGCCCGCCGTCCGCCTTGCCGGGCAGTACCAGGGGCTCCCCGTTGAGATACAGGAAGAGGGGGCGCCGGGCGGACGCCCCGGACGGCTCCTCCGGCCCCTGCCAGGGCGCCACCGGCTCCGGTTCCGGGACAGCCTCCGTGGGAGGAGGGGCACTGACGGTGGACACCACCTGATCTCCCGAGCGCAGGGGGGTGCCCAGCGATGCCGGGCGGCCGTTGATCAGCACCCCGCCGGCGTAATCCGCGCCCAGAAGGTCCCCCGGCGTACGCTGGGCGGATGCGCCGGGAACGGCGGGGGTAAACTCGATAGAATCCCCGGCGTACACCAGGGCGGAGGGCCTGGCGTCCTCCCCGTTGCGCCGCAGGACGCAGGGGGCCGCGCTCTCGCCCCGGAAAGTCAGCCGCTGGCCGTCCACCGTGACGGACAGGCTCCTGCCCGTGCGTCCCACCAGGTCTGCGGAGGTGTAGCCGTTCATCATCAGCAGGTCCAGCACCGTCAGCGAGCCGCTGCGGAAGAGCTTGGCAGGCTTGCCGTTGAGCATGATCCGGTAGCTGTCGCTGATCAGCCCCAGCCCCGCCGACACGGCGATGCCCAGGGGGGTGGCGTACTCCGGGTCGTTGATCTCGTACTCCCGGGAGAAGGCGCTGATGTCGTAGTTGTTCCCCGCCAGGGCCACCCGCCGCTGGTCCATGCCCAGGGCCTCGGCCACCAGCTCCTTGAGCCCCAGCAGCTTGCTGCCGCCGCCGGCCAGGAACATGGCCGAGGGAGGCGCGCCGTTGATGTCCGTTACCCGCTGGGCGATCTCCTGTGCCAGGGACTTGGCGGCCCCTTGGAGCGTCTCCTGGATCTCGGTCCCGGCCACGCTCTGCTCAAAGCCCAGCACGTCCCGGTAGGCAACGGAGGGCTCATTGATCTGCATCTTCATCCGCTCCGCCGTGGCGAAGTCGATCAAGAACCGGCGCATCAACGTCTCGGTGATCTCATCCCCGGCGGTGGTCGCCATGGTATACCCCACCACGGCTCCATCCCGGCAGATGGCGATATCCGTGGTGCCCGCGCCAATGTCCGCCAGCACCAGGTTCAAAAGCCGCAGGTCCGCCGGAATGACTGCGTTCAGCGCGGCGATGGGTTCCAGGGTGAGGCTCGCCACCTCCAGCCCTGCCG
>VSNB01000071.1 GCA_009774055.1 Clostridiales bacterium | reverse complement strand
GTGGAAGCGCAAAAACAAATTACCCCCGTAATGCGAAGGATTCTCAAGGGACGGAACGTCCCTTGAGGGTGCTTTTGGTTCTTTTCGCACAAGCGAAAAGAACGCCCCCGCCGCCGGCGAGGCGGCAAAAAAATCCCCGCCCCGCAGGGGCGGGACGAAACAAGTTTCAACCAAGAAAGAAGAAAAAGGCAAAAAAAGAAGAATGGAGCGTTCGCGCCCGCGGGGCGCGAAGAAGTACTGCCATGGAAGTCGTGAACAACAAAGAGGGAAAACCCCTGGAGTTCTACCTGGAAAAATTCAAGGAGACAGACCCTGCGGAAATGGCCGCCCGGTGCGGCCTCCCCTACGACGGGGAGGCCCGCGCCATCACCGCAAACCTCCTGGGGGAGCGGTTCCTGATCTCCCATCCGGAGTATACCATCGTGGGCCCCTCCCCCCTGTCCAACGCGGAGAAAATCCTCTTTCTGAGATACCTCCTGGACGGGCGGAAGGCCCAGAGCCTGGGCCAATACCTTACCTACCGGGAGTTCCCCTGGGGAGAGGTCTACCTCCAGCAGTTTACCGGGCGGTGCATCAAGCGCTTCGCCTTCTCCTACGGGAGCAGGCTGGACCTGCTGGAAAAAATCATGGAGAAGCTCCCGGCGAAAAAACTCTCCCGCAGCGACTGCGGCTGGGAGCTGGAGCTGATGGAGGGCCTGACCATCCAGTTCCTCCTCTGGGCCGGGGACGAGGAGTTCCCCCCCAACGCCCAGATCATGTTCTCCGATAACTTCCGCTACGCCTTTACCGCCGAGGACCTGGCGAACGCCGGGGACATCGTCCTCAACCGGATGAAGAGAATCGGCGCGGGCCTGTGAGGGCGGGAAAAATTTCCCGGAAAATCTTCGCCGGGGTTATTGCAATCATAGAGCGTATGGTGTATAATTTCCCCGTTGCCGGGGTGAGGGTCCCGGCGGCGCAAAAATAGGATTGGTAGAGTAAGCATATCGCGTAAAGTGGCAAGAGGATGGGAAGTCGCCCTTGCACGAAGGACCCCCGCGAAATAGGGTCTACGATGGTATGCTGCATCCGCTACCGCATACAAAACGGATGTTTAGCATGCCAATCTTGGCCGCCATGCGCGGCTTGGATTGGCATGTTTTTTCCGGGAAGTCATGCTGCGGCCCTACTTTACCTCCTAAAACAGCCTGCGATCAGGCGGAATTTTAAGGAGGAAACGCAAATGGAGCGTAACCAACACCCCTGCGTCCCGGTTTCCGGGACCGGCCCTCGCTATCTGACAGGAAGGGAGGGTCAGGCACGATGAACCGCGTGAATAAGTCCGCCGCGCTGTATGCCACCCCCTTCTCCAAGGACTACTGGAAGGACGCCGCCGCCGAGCTGCGGGACACCCGGATGCTGGTGTTCGCGGCGCTGATGATCGCCCTGCGGGTGGCCCTGAAAAGCCTGGGCATCCCCATCGCCGCCGACCTGAAGATCAACATCGCCTTCTTCGTCAACGCCTTCGGCGCCATGGTCTTTGGCCCCGTGGTGGCTATCGTGGCCGCCGCTATCTCCGACACCCTGGGCTGCCTGCTGTTCCCCTCGGGGGCCTACTTCTTCCCCTTTATCTTCATCGAGATCGCCGGGTCCCTGATCTTCGCCCTGTTCCTCTACCGGACCAGGGTCACCGCCACCCGGGTGATCCTCTCCCGGTTCTGCATCGACTTTTTCGTCAATATCGTCATGAACACACCCATCATGTGGGTGTACTACAAGATGGTCCTGGGTAAGTCCTATACTATATTTCAGCTGCCCCGGATCATCAAGAATCTGGCCCTGTTCCCCCTGGAATCCGTGCTGCTGATCCTGTTCCTGACAGTCATGATCCCTATCGCGTACCGCTTCCACCTGGTCTATGACAAAGGGGAGAGCCTGCGCTTCCAGAAGCGACAGATCGTCCTGCTGGCCACGCTCTTCGTCATCGGCGCTGCCTGCGTGGGGGGCTACTACGTATACAACTACAACACCAAGAACCACGCCTCCTCCCTGGCCCCCGCCGAGATTGCGGCCATGAACGCCGCCCTCACCGGGGACGGCCAGGCCCAGGGCCTGCTGGAGGAGGGCCAGATCGTCACCGTCAACAAGGTCTACAAGAAGCTCAGGGGGGACACCACCGTGGAGTTCACCGTCTACCAGACCTCCCCCGAGACCGACCAGGCCGCCGTCTCCGGCTACCTGGAGAAGAACGCCAAGGAGGACGCCACCCTGACCAAGACCGGCTCGGGCAGCGCCGTGCTGGTGCTGGACAGCGCGGAGGACGTGACGGGGATGACCGTCAAACCGGTAGAGTAAGGAGTAAACGATGAAGCTTCGCATGTCCAGCATCCCCCTGATGCTGGAGTATGTGGCCGGGCTGGCCTCCCGTCCGGGGGACCGGGAGACGGTGCGCAGGATCCTCGATCATGAGGACTACCAATTTGAGCTGCGCCGCTACGAACTCCCCTCGGCGGAGCACCTGATCGACTATTTCTCCCGGCTGGATACCATCCCGCCGGAGGAGATCCCGGATCTCAGTGAGGACCACCGCAGGAACCACCTGCGGGAGAAGCACGGCCAATGGCTGGATTGCATTGGCGCTCCGCAAAAGTACGCGGACCGCTATGAGCGCCTGAAAGCCCTGTTTACGGATGATTTTCTGGCGGAACTGCAAAACCGGCTGGCGGGGATGTTCCCCAGGGGAACGGAAATGATCTCCGACCCGGCGGTGGTCTCTACCCTCAGTTTTGGCAGGTCCTTCGGCTACCCCCACGAGGGAGCCCTGCATCTGGACCTCTTCGGGATAGACGAATACTGTACCCTGGAGGAGCTGCCCCGGATCGTCCTCCATGAAATGCACCATTTGCAGATGATGAAACTGGCGGAGGGCGTTTCCGGGGAGGAGAGCCTGCTGGAGCGGTATATCCGCAGCTTCGCCTGGGAGGGGCTGGCGGTGAAGTTCTGCAACAACGCCGAGGGCGTGCTCTCCCGGCGGCTGGAGCCCGGGGAGCCGGCCAACCAGGGCGTCACGTCCATCCCGCTGCTCAACCGGCGTTTCGAGGAGCATTTCCGGCTCTTCTGCGATACGGTGGAGGGAATCCGGGCCGGAACCTTTACGGAGGAGGACATGGACCGGCAGCGCGGGGAGGTGTGGATGAATCCCTACCTCCTGGGGGCGGAGCCCCTGGATCAGCTGGCGGTCTACAGCCTGGGAAACGAGCTGTACGGATGCGTTTACGACGCCTTCGGCCTGGACGCGGTATTTGCGTGCTTCGATCATCCCGCCCGGCTGCCCGGCTATTTCAACCGCGCGGACTGCGGCTGGACCATCCCCTGAGGGGGCGGGCGTTGTAGGTTTGCACAAGGATATTGTTAAAATTTTGTCATTTTGCCACTTGCAAAAATACTCGGAGTTTGCTATCATATGGTCGTACGCTGGGACGGGAGGGTCCGTCCCGGTTTCCGCGGCGGGGCCGCGGCCCGATATCATTGTGATTGGCGCCGGGGACGTGGACGATTGAAGCGCGGCGTCAAAATAAAATTTTCCCGGGGGTGGTGAAATATCCCGGGAACAAGGAGGATACCCATGGCAATTGAATTCAAGGACGGCAAGTATGTGGACCCGGTCACCGGGCGGGTGACCCTGGATCCCACAGTCTATAAGGACTGGCAGATCGCGGAGGAAGCGGAGCGCACTCTGCCCCCCGTGGAGGAGTTCCGCGAGAAGCTGGGCCTTCTGCCCGACGAGATCATCCCCTACGGCAAGACGCCCAAGCTGGACTTCATCAAGATCATGAACCGCCTCAAGGACAAGCCCGACGGCAAGTTCATCGAGGTCACCGCCATCACCCCCACCCCCCTGGGCGAGGGCAAGAGCACCGTCTCCCTGGGCCTGGTGGAGGGCCTGGGCAAGATCGGCAAGAACGTGGGCGGCTGCCTGCGCCAGCCCTCCGGCGGACCCACCATGAACGTCAAGGGCACCGCCGCCGGCGGCGGCAACGCCCTGCTGATGCCCATGACCGAGTTCTCCCTGGGCCTCACCGGCGACATCAACGACATCATGAACGCCCACAACCTGGCCATGGTGGCCCTCAACGCCCGCATGCAGCACGAGCGCAACTATGACGACGAGCAGCTGGCCAAGCGGGGCCTGAAGCGTCTGGACATCGACCCCAAGCGGGTGGAGATGGGCTGGGTGCTGGACTTCTGCGCCCAGGGCCTGCGCAACATCATCATGGGCATCGGCGGCAACAAGGACGGCTACCTGATGGAAAGCAAGTTCGGCATCGCCGTGGGCTCCGAGCTGATGGCGATCCTGGCCGTGGCCAAGGATCTGAAGGACCTGCGCGAGCGCATCGGCAAGATCGTGGTGGCCTACAACCGCAAGGGCGAGCCCGTGACCACCGAGGATCTGGAGGTGGCCGGCGCCATGACCGCCTGGATGCGCAACTGCATCAACCCCACCATGTGCTACACCGTGGAGCACCAGCCCATGCTCATCCACGCCGGCCCCTTCGCCAACATCGCCATCGGACAGTCCTCCGTCATCGGCGACCGGCTGGCGCTGAAGCTGTTTGATTACCATGTCACCGAGTCCGGCTTCGCCGCCGACATCGGCTTTGAGAAGTTCTGGAACGTGAAGAGCCGCCTGAGCGGCCTGACCCCCAACGTGTCCGTGCTGGTGGCAACTATCCGCGCGCTGAAGATGCACGGCGGCGGCCCCACCGTGGTCGCCGGCCGTCCCCTGCCCGAGGAGTACACTAAGGAGAACCTGGAGCTGCTGGAGAAGGGCTGCGAGAACCTGTTCCACCATGTGGAGACGATCAAGAAGTCCGGCATCGTGCCCGTGGTCTGCATCAACCAGTTCTATACCGACACCGAGGCGGAGATCGCCCTGCTGCGGAAGCTGTGCGCCGAGAAGGGCGTCCGCTGCGCCCTGTCGAACCACTGGCGGCTGGGCGGCGAGGGCGCCATCGAGCTGGCCGAGACCGTCGCGGACGCCTGCGAGGAGTCCAACCAGATCAAGTTCCTGTATCCCCTGGAGATGCCCCTGCGGGAGCGGGTGGAGAAGATCGCCAAGGAGGTCTACGGGGCCGACGGCGTGGATTGGGCTCCCCTGGCCCTGGAGAAGGCCAAGCGGTTCGAGAGCGATCCCAAGTACGCCGACTACTGCACCATGATGGTCAAGACCCACCTGTCCCTGAGCCACGAGCCCAGCTGGAAGGGCGTGCCCAAGGGCTGGCGGCTGCCCATCCGCGACATCCTGGAGTACGGCGGAGCCAAGTTCCTGTGCCCCATGGCCGGTACCATTTCCATGATGCCCGGCACCAGCTCCGACCCGGCGTACCGCCGCGTCGATGTGGACACCGAGACGGGTAAGGTTTCCGGTCTGTTCTAAGGTTGAAGCTTTCGGAAATGATCAGATTTCTCCAGGGTTTAAGGACAGCTGGGTGGACTGATACGGAGATCAACGACTTTGTCCTTTATATAGAAACCGGAGAAGATCAGTATAAGCCTAAGCCGAAGCAAGAGAGCTAATCGAATCCCGGCGGCGGGTTCCGCCGCCGGGGTTTTCTTATCTACCGCCCTGCGGGCGGCGGGGCAGTGGTTTCTATTCGTCACCCCGGGACCTGCGCGGCCCCGGACTCCGCGCCTACTTTTCGCCCACGCGAAAAGTAGGCAAAAGCGTGCTTAAACCTGCGGTTTAAGAATCCCTTATGATTACGTGGGGTATTTTGTTTTTGCGCTTCCACTGTGGCCCGTCTGGGCTGAACCGGGCTTCCGGTACGTGTATGGGGCGAAGCGGCTGTTTTAGGATGTTGTCGGCAGACCCTACCGTATTACACGCTGGATCTCCCGGGGCGCTGGGACTACATCAGTTCCAGCATTAGGGATATCCCTAAACGGAAGCCTTCTCGGAAGTTAGCGTAGTCTCGGAAATGCTCCACTTTACAGAGCCCCTCCCAGTGACGCTCGATAAACGCCTCGCCCATTCCCTCTTCAATGGCGTCCCAAAACGCCCGGTCCTTTAGTCGGAGAGAGAAAGGCATTTTTTTACTCGCTTTGTCGGGATCGTAGTCCCCGTTGTAGATTTTTCCTAAGATGGTCATTTTATTTCCTCCCTATTTTAATATCAGTTTTTCTGATGCCCTATAAGATTATTATATCAGAAAAACTGATGTTGTCAAGGAGCTTTTATGTTTTCAAAGGAATTGTTTGGTCAACGGATCCAGGAGATCCGCAAATTGCATAATGAGACCCAGAAAGAGCTAGGTGCCATAATGGGCACGAGGCCAAACAATGTTAGCGATTTGGAGAGCGGAAATCGGACAACAACCTCGGAAAACATCGTTAAAATCTGCCGTCACTACCATGTCTCCGCCGACTACCTGCTGGGGCTGTCCGACGATCCCCAGGGGGGATGCGAGCGGTGGGTGGAGGAGGACTAAAAGCGACCCGGCAGGCATTCCTGGCGGTGGTGAAATGCCGGATATAAAAGCGGCGCCGCAGTAAGCACGACCGGTAGGGCGCAGCCGCCAGCGCTTCGCCCTCTGGCGGCCCAGGGAACCACGGGGAAAGGACGGTCTTCCAGATCGTAGCGAAAAAAATAACCCCCGTAATGCGAGGGATTCTCAAGGGACGGAACGTCCCTTGAGGGCGCTTTTGCTTCTTTTCCCGCAAGGGAAAAGAAGGCCCCGCCCCGGCAGGGGCAAATGCTGCAACAAGAAAAATGCCCAGCGGCCCGCAGGGCCGCAGAAGGAGAAAAGCTATGGATTTCGCACAAGCATCCTGCACTGAATTTGTAACGGTATTAGCCTCCAACGCCCCTGTCCCCGGCGGCGGCGGGGCCTCCGCCCTGGTGGGGGCCATCGGCACGGCCCTGGGCAACATGGTGGGCTCCCTCACCGTGGGCAAGAAGAAGTACGCCGACGTGGAGGAGGAGATCATCGCCCTCAAGGCCAAGTGCGACCGGCTCCAGAAGGATCTGCTGGACCAGATCGCCCTGGACGCCAAGGGCTTCGAGCCCCTGGCCAAGGCCTACGGCATCCCCAAGGACGACCCCAACCGGGACAAGGTCCTGGAGGAGGCCACCATCGTGGCCTGCCAGGTGCCCGTGAAGATCATGGAGCTGTGCTGCGAGGCCCTGGACGCCATCCAGGTCTTTGCCGCCAAGGGCAGCCGCCTGGCGGTCAGCGACGCCGGCTGCGGCGCGGTGTGCGTCAAGGCCGCCCTCCAGGCCGCGTCCCTCAACGTGTTCATCAACACCAAGACCCTGCAGAACCGGGAGCTGGCCGAGGAAATGAATAAGAAGTGCCTGGGCATGCTGGACAAATACTGCGCCATAGCGGACGAGATTTTCGAGAGCGTCAAGGCGGGTTTCTTCAAGTAAGATTTTAGGAAAAGAGAGGATATATTTATGGCAAAGCAGCTTTTGGGAAAAGAAGTCAACGCGGCCCTCAACGCCCGGATCATCGCCGACTGCGAGGCGGTGAAGGCCAGGGGCGTGAATCCCACCCTGGCCATCGTCCGCTGCGGCGAGCGGCCCGACGACCTCAGCTATGAAAAAGGCGCCACCAAGCGGGCCGAAACCCTGGGCGTGGCGGTGGAGAAGTTCGTCCTCCCCGAGGACGTGAGCAAGGCCGAGCTCCTCAAGGTCATCGACGGCATCAACGCCAACGACAAGATCCACGGCGTGCTCCTCTTCCGCCCCCTGCCCAAGCACCTCAAGGCCGACCAGGACGAGATCTGCAACCGCCTGGACCCCCGGAAGGACGTGGACGGCATGACCGACCTCTCCAACGCCGGCGTGTTCATGGGCAAGGAGCTGGGCTTCGCCCCCTGCACCCCCGCCGCCTGCATGGAGATCCTGGCCCACTACGGCATCGACTGCACCGGCAAGAAGGCCGTGGTCATCGGCCGCAGCCTGGTGGTGGGCAAGCCCCTGGGCATCATGCTCATGGGCAAGAACGCCACCGTCACCACCTGCCACACCCGCACCAAGGACGTGCCCGCCGTCACCCGGGAGGCCGACATCCTGGTGTCCGCCGCAGGCGTGCTGAAAAGCCTGACCAAGGAGTACGTCCGGCCCGGCCAGATCGTGGTGGACGTGTCCATCAACTGGGACGAGGCCAAGGGCGGCATCGCCGGCGACGCGGTGTACGAGGAGGTGGAGCCCATTGTCGAGGCCATCACGCCCGTGCCCGGCGGCGTGGGCGCCGTCACTACCTCCGTGCTCATCGGGCACGTGGTGGAGGCGGCCAAGCGCACCCTGGGCTGATGGGGGGCGTCTTGATTGGCAAATCAGAAAAGCAAGACCCTTAACTCCGTTAACGTTATCCGGATCTTCCTGCTGCTCTCCTCGGCGGCCTATCTGATCGGGGCCGTCGCGGCCCCCGACCGGAGGGAAATGATGTCGGGCCTGGCCCAGATCCTCATGTCCCCGGCCCAGCTGACCAAGGACTATTTCTTCGTGGGCAGCGTCTCCGGCACGTTTCTGAACGTGGCCCTGGTGGGCTTCGTGTGCGCGGCCATGACCTGTTTGCCCGGAGCGGCGGTGAACGGGGGAACCGTGGCGGCCTACTTCCTCACCACCGGGTTCTCCTTCTGGGGGATCAACTTCCTGAATATATGGCCCTTCTTCCTGGGGGTCATGCTCCACGCCCTGGCGCGGCGGGAGCCTTTCCCCAAGTACGTGAACCTGGCCATGTTCGCCACGGCCCTGTGCCCCTTCGCCAGCGAGATGCTGCTGCGGTACCCCGGGAACGGGGAGGTCCACGGCATCACAATCGGCAGCGCGGCGCTGATGCTGGCGGTGGGTATGCTCATCGGCTTTCTGACCCCCGCTATGGCGGCCCACTCCCCCAATGTGCACAAGGGGTACGACCTGTACTCCGCCGCCCTGCCGGGGGTGCTGCTGGGGCTGTTCGGCGTGGCGGCGCTCTACAAGAGCCTGGGCCATGAGGTGCCGGAGATCAAGCCTTCCCTGGGGGAGAGCCATCCGGGGGCGGTGTGGGCCTTCTGCATCGTCTTTTTCGGCCTGTGCATCCTGGCGGGCTTCTGGCTCAACGGAAAGAGCTTTAAGGGGTACGGCGCGCTGCTGAAGGATACCGGACATAAGTCGGACTTCGCCGCCAAGTACGGCCCGGGGCTGGCGATTGTGAACGTGGGCGTCTACGGCCTCATGATCCTGGCCTACTACATCTTTGTCAACGCCATCCGGGGCGACGCCCTGGCAGGCTTCAACGCCGTGACCATCGGCATCGTGTTCTGCATGGTGTGTTTCGGAGCCAACGGGGCCCATCCGGGCAACGTGTGGCCCATTATGGCGGGCTACGTGCTCTGCTCCTACGCGGCGACCCTCTGCCTCGGCGGGGTGTTCCCGGTGAATAACCAGGCTATCATGGTGGGGCTGTGCTTCGCCAGCGGGCTGGCCCCCATCGCCGGAAATTACGGCTGGTGGGCCGGTATCCTGGCCGGCGGGATGCACTACTTCCTGGTGACCTCCATCCCCGCCATCCACGGGGGCTTCAGCCTCTATAACGGCGGCTTCACCTCCCTGATGATCGCTGTCATCCTGGTGCCCCAGCTGGAGACGTTCTGCAGGACGAAGGAGCAGCGGCTGGCGGCCCGGAAATCCTAGCGGACCCCATTCCAACGCAAAGGAGCGATGCGCAATGACCAAGCAGACTCTCCGCGCCGAAATGGCCGCGCGGGTAAAAAACCTCTCGGAGACGTACTGCCGGGAGGCGGACGAGGCCATCTGCCGCTGGGTGGTCCAGTCCGGCGCCTATGAGAAGGCCCGGACCATCTTCTGTTACGTGGGCACGGCGCGGGAGATCGACACCATGCGCCTGATCCACATCATGATGCGGGACGGGAAGAAGGTGGCGGTCCCCCTGTGCGTGGCCGCGGGGGTCATGGAGGCCCGGCGGATCGAGGGCATGGGGGACCTGGTCAGCGGGCGCTTCGGCATCCTGGCCCCCCGGCTCCAGTGCCCGAAGGCGGAGCCGGAGGAGATCGATCTGGTCATCGTCCCCTGCTGCACCGGCAACGCCAGAGGACACCGGCTGGGTTTCGGCGGCGGGTACTATGACCGCTTCCTGCCCCGGGTCAAATGCCCCGCCATGCTGCTGTGCCGCCATCAGCTGGAGCGGGAGGATATCCCTATGGAGCCCCACGACGTGCTGATGGACTACTTCGTCACCGAGCGGGGCGTGGTGGATTGTAAGGCGGAACGCGGAGCGTAACAGCGTATAACACGGAGGGCGCGGGGGATTCCCCGCGCCCTTTCCATTGGAAAGGAGATGGACAGATGAAGGCAGTCGTCGCGATGGATTCCTTCAAGGGCAGTCTGACCTCCCTGGAGGCGGGTGAGGCTGTCCGGGAGGGGATTCTGCGGGCCATGCTGGACGCCCGGGTGACGGTCCGCCCCCTGGCCGACGGCGGCGAGGGAACGGTGGAGGCCCTGACCGCCGGCATGGGCGGCAGGAGGGAGCGGGTAATGGTGACCGGCCCCATAGGGAGGCCGGTGGAGGCCGTGTACGGCATCCTGGACGGAGGGCGCACGGCGGTGATGGAAATGTCCGCCGCCGCGGGGCTGACCCTGGTTCCGGCGGGAAAGCGGGACCCCCTTCGGGCTACTACCTACGGCGTGGGGGAAATGATCCGGGACGCCATTGGGAAGGGGTGCCGTCGGCTGATCGTGGGCATCGGCGGCAGCGCCACCAACGACGGCGGCGCGGGGATGCTCCAGGCCCTGGGGTTCAGCCTCCTGGACCGGGCGGGCAGGCAGGTGGAGCCGGGGGCCCGGGGCCTGGCGGAGCTGGCGGAGATCCGGGACGAGGGGGCTTTGCCGGAACTGCGGGAGTGCAGCTTCCGGGTGGCCTGCGACGTAACCAACCCCCTGTGCGGGGAGCGGGGGGCCAGCGCGGTGTACGGACCCCAGAAGGGGGCCGGCCCCGCCGTGATCGCGCAGATGGACCGCTGGCTGGCGGACTACGCGGCGCTGTGCCGGAGGAAGTACCCCCGCGCCGACCCGGACCGGCCGGGGACCGGCGCGGCGGGGGGCCTGGGGTTCGCCTTCCTGGCGTTTACCGACGCCCGGCTGGAGCCCGGCGCGGAGATCGTGCTCGCGGAGACGGGGCTGGAGTCCTATGTGCGGGAGGCGGACGTGCTGGTTACCGGCGAGGGGCGGCTGGACGGACAGAGCGCCATGCATGGGCAAGGCCCCCGTCGGCGCGGCGAAGGCCGCCAAGCGGTACGGCAAGCTGACGGTCGCCTTCTCCGGGTGCGTGGGAGAGGGGGCGGAGGACTGCAACCGCCAGGGGATCGATGCCTTCTTCCCCATCCTCCGGGGGCCGGCTTCCCTGGAGGAGGCCATGGACCCGGAGACGGCCCGGCGGAACCTGGCCGGCGCGGCAGAACAGGCGTTCCGGCTGCTGGTTGGCGGGAGGGGGTTGAGATGAGGGAACTGCCCCCTTTCTTATAAAAGATGCGCAGTGTTTTTGGCACGCAAAGGCACGGGGCGGACCAAAGCGGTCCGCCCCGCGCCTTTATGCCTATTCGCCGGGTCAGGAGAGCACGGCCTCCGCCACCGGGACCAGCCACTGGGACTGGAGGTCCTCGATCCGGCCCTGGTCGGTGAGCTGGGCCAGGGAGGGGTCCAGGGGCATCCGGGCCAGTAGCTTCAGGCCGTGGGCCTCGGCGGCGGCCTGGGTCCGGCCCTGGCCGAAGAGGGGGATCTCCCGGCCGCAGTCGGGGCAGAGGAGATAGCTCATGTTCTCCACCACGCCCACAATGGGGATGTTCATCATTTCCGCCATCTTCACGGCCTTCTCCACCACCATGCTGACCAGCTCCTGGGGGGAGGCCACGATGACGATGCCGTCCAGGGGCAGGGACTGGAAGATGTTCAAGGCCACGTCGCCGGTGCCCGGGGGCATGTCGACGAAGAGGTAGTCCACATCCCAGATCACGTCGGTCCAGAACTGAGTGACCACGCCGCCGATGACCGGGCCCCGCCAGATGACCGGGTCCGTCTCGTTGTCCAGCAGGAGGTTGACGCTCATGAGCTGGATGCCCGTGGAGGTTTCCACGGGGAGCATGCCCCGCTCATCGGCCATGGCCCGCTGATGGACGCCGAAGGCCTTGGGGATGGAGGGGCCGGTGACGTCGGCGTCCAGGATGCCCACCTTGTGCCCGGCGCGGCGGGCCAGGACCGCCAGCTGGCTGGTGACCATGGATTTGCCGACGCCGCCCTTGCCGGAGACGATGCCGTAGACCTTGCCCACCCGGGCGGCGGGGTTGTGGGATTTGAGGAAGGACTGGGGTTCGGTGCGCTCGCCGCAGCTTTCGCCGCAGGTGCTGCAATCGTGGGTGCATTCTGCCATATTGATAAATCTCCTTTACTATAATACGCAGTTATTTTCTGCGGGTATGCAGGTTTTCCTTCAGCTTTTTCAGCGCGTCCGCGTGAGAAACGGAGCGCAGGGAGGGGAAGGCGCGGAGCAGGCGGCGTTCGAAGAAGTCCTGGCGGTCGCAGAGGGCGCGGAGCTTCTGCTGGGCCTCCGCCCTGGCGTTTTCCAGGCGGGAGGCCAGGTCGTCCGCCCGCTCGGCGATGGGCTCCAGGTGGGTGTGGACAGACTGGGCGGCCTCAGCCTTGAGGGCTTCTAGCCGCTGGGAGAGCTCGTCGTAGATGGCGTGGAGCTTGGCGAGGCGGCTGCCGATCTGGATGGCGCTGCGCACGGAGAGGACGATGTCGGCGAGGTAGACCGCCAGGAGGAGGAGGGCCAGGGGCGTCCCCACGCCGGCGGCGAAGAGGCCCGTCAGCCAGGCCGTGACGAGGGGATTGGCGGCGTGGCAGAGAAAGACGCTGGCCAGGCCGAAGAGGGCGGAGTTGAGGAGGCAGATGCGGCCGTTGAGGTGGAAGCGGAACTGGGAGTAGTCCCACCAGCGCATGTGGAAGAGCTTTTCCATAGCGAAGGAGGTTACGTACTCCACAGCGGAGGTCAGGACCGCCCCCAGGAGGAAGGTAAGGAGGGGGTTCTCGCAGCCGCCGTCCAGGCAGAGGAGGACCACCAGGGCCCCATGGCCGTAGATGGGGCAGAGGGGGCCGTTGAGGAAGCCCCGCTTTTCGCAGAGCTTCCCCTGGCAGAGGGAGCAGTAGATCATTTCTCCGCACCAGCCCAATAGACTGTATACCATCAACAGGAGGAAAATAAAACAGAATCGGGTCATTGGACTACCTCTTCCCGGCCCCCCCGGGCGGGGCGCGCGGCACAAGAAGGGCCCCCCGGCCCCCCCCGCGGTTTTTTTGTTTATAAGAAAGACTTTTTT
>VSNB01000070.1 GCA_009774055.1 Clostridiales bacterium | reverse complement strand
AACACCAACAACGGTAACCAGGGTTACACCGAGATCGATGAGACTCTGGGTTACAAGACCTTCAAGCTCGAGCAGATCGAGGGCGTGGTCGTTGGTAACGAGTTCGCCGATCTGAACAGCAGCCAGGTCCTGCCCGAGGGCAAGACCGCTCTGCAGGTCGCCGACGAGGCCGCTCCCCGCACTCTGAACGTCACCACCAAGGTGACTGACGTTGGCGAGAGCCGCCTGGTCTATACCCAGAACGTCAGCAAAGTCCTGTCCCTGGCCGATACCGGCAAGAATAAGGTCACTCAGTTCGGTCACGCCTGCGAGATCGACACTACCGCCAAGTTCAACGCTGCCGCTGAGATGCCCGCCGCCGCTGGCATTGAGTATTATATCAACTTCGACCGCGTGGGCAACTACACCTGCGATCAGCGTCTGGAGTTCCAGGTAACCTTCGAAACCGCCGCTGCCGAGAACTCCTTCAATGCCTACATTGGCAACAACATCGCCAGCATTGCCGCCAATGAGGACGGCTGGACTGTCAAATGGACTGCTTCTACCTATCCCGTGACTTACAACAAGATCATCCGCGCCAACAACGACATCAGCGATGATGATCTGGACGTGATCCGCGGCATCTTTGGCGCTGCTGACAATGCTATGAACAACGGCATTGTTCAGAACCAGATCATCGGCGATGTATACGTCGGCACCAAGTCCACTCCCACCACCAGCGATGAGGAGCGCGATCTGTCCAACACCATTTCCTACAAGAAGTTCTTCGAGGACTACATCAACGCCGAGATCTTTGACCGCAACTGGGAAGAGTCCTTCAACGGCTGGTGGGTCAAGTTCGTCGACTATGACGGCGACGGCGAGTGCGACTACGCTTTCTGCACCGTCGCGTTCCTGGACGAAGTGGTCGGCACCTACACCAACAAGGCCGGCGACACCGTCATGCAGTACAACTGGTTCAATGATGACGATCACACCGACCGAGAGGACTACACCGTCCGTTACATGGACAAGGATGAGCCCATGGAGCGCGATGTGGCTGTCGGCGACAAGGTCATTGCCGTCTGGATCGACAACCAGTACCTGGTCGGCCATGCCGACAGCGTGACCAAGACTGTCAACAAGTACAACTGGAAGACCGACATCATCACCACCACCGATGGTGACGAGTACGGTCAGTCCCTCATCAGCAACGCCACCGATATGATGGAGCTCATCAGCACCATGGACGAGAAGACCGAGTACATCATGTACCTGGATTCCTTCGGCTATGTCCGCGCCTATGAGATCCCCGGCGGCACCAACTACGCTCTGGTCACCGAGCTGTACTACACCAACGGCAATCAGGGCAACCTGGTCCAGAACTGGCCCATGACCGTCGAGCTGTGGAACGGCGCCGAGGGTAAGGGCGAGTACAACCTGGCCAATGCCAACGGCAACGTGTTCAACGCCGCCGCTGTGGCCAACATGCCTGTCGGCGGTTCCTGGACAGAGGTCCAGAACGTGGCCAGCCGCGGTAACTACTACAACTGGCTGCAGCCCGCCATTGCCCACCTGGGCGTGACCCGCACCGGCTTTGGTCCCACCCGCGCTGTTCCCACCTTTGGTGACGCGCGCTACAGCTTCTGGCCTGACTTCTATCAGGTCGCCAAGCAGATCGACAGCCTAAACGGTAGCACCGAGTTTGATTACGGTCCTTATTCTTGGACTGGTAAGAACAGCCTCGGCGTAGACACGAATTACACCTCCAACGTGACCACCAGCTTCACCAACGTGGCTATTGCCAACGTTAACGGCGCTGACGCTACCATCCAGGGTGCGGCCCGTCTGCGCACTGACAACGAAGGCAATGTCATGGTCTGGCCCGGCACCTCTCGTCCCCGCTACGCTGTGGACTACATCCAGCTTGCCACTGGTGACGTGAATGCTGGCACTGTCCGCTACCCCGTTTACGACACCGGCACGTATAAGGCCGAAAACAACTACTATGTGAACGCGATCCATGATACCCAGTACTACATCATCTACAACGGTGATGTGCTGTACTTCAAGGATTACGCGAACATGCCCAAGCTGACCAACGAGAAGAACAACATCCGCGCCGCTTACGCTGTGGCCCGTGATACCTCCGCCGATAACGCCGGACAGCCCTACTGGGTCGCCGATGTCATCGTCTACGAGATCGAGAAGTACAATGACGCTGCGAAGAGCAGCATCTCTCTGGCTTACTTCAATCCCACCCGCACCACCGGCGACGTCCGGCTGCTGGAGACTCTGAACAACAAGTCCGAGAACGCCATGATCAACGTCATCCCCAAGCCCGAAACCTGGGGCGCTGACAAGGGTTCCTTCGGCAACTACAGCGGCTACGGCTTCTATCATCTGTACAACGAGTCGCTGAACGATAACGGCGAGCTGGCTGCTTCCAAGATTGAGGCCATCACCAAGGACTTCAATGCCAACGGCATCTACGCCGGTACGGTTGTCCGCGTACGGACCCTGGGGACCGGCGGCGACTACTTGGATGTGAACCTGACCGGCACGTATGAGGCTGACGGTACCACCCTCAAGACTGAGGCTTCTGTCAAGCTGGAGAACAACATCTACAGCATCACTAACGACACCGTTCTGGGCAGCACTAATGGCTACAACGAGGCCAAGCTGCTGCAGTACAACAACACCGGCTGGAGCGAAGTCAAGGCTGGCGACCGTGTGATCTGGGTCGGCGGTTCCGGCGGCACCGGCGTGAACAGCGCCGCGTTCATCGTGAACCTGAGCCACGGTGAAGATCCTGCTACTGGGTATAACAACACCATTTACTGGAACACTGCCGCTTTCCTGGGCTGGCATTCTACTCCCAATGCTGCCAATTGGAACCCCGCTCCCGCTAACCCCGCTACAGTGGATGTCAACGTACGTCCTACCGGAGCTCTGTGGAGAGTCATCTATGACGAGCAGGTTGCTGCTACCGCCGCCGTGTGGAACATCACCTACACCTTCGTGGATACGAACGGTGATCCGATCACCACTGTGACGGCTGGTCCCGACACCACCCTCAAGAGCAACAAGACCCAGGAGGTCACTCTGACCCTGCCCGCCTGGGACGTGGTCGACATGCAGGTCGTCAGCGTCAACAATGATACCGGGGCTTACAGCGCCGTCTGCAAGCAGAATGACGCTGGCCGTTGGATCCTCTCCGACATCACTGCTGACACCACCCTCAAGGTTATGATCGTGCCCTCCAACAGCCGCGTCAACGTGACCATTGAATCCGCTGCCGGTTCTCCCGCTGCTGTGGCGGACAAGACCGTGACCAAGATGATGCCCGTTACCGGCGGAACGATTGACATCAGCGACTTCAAGGTGACCGGTTACAGCATCACAGCTGCTGCTGCGAAGACTGCCAACGCTACTGGAACCACTGCGTTCACCGCGTCCCTGTCTGGCGACGCCCTGACCCTTAGCGGTGCGAGCGTCGATGCCGACACCACCATTACCCTGACCTACGCGGCGATCGCGCCTAAGGTGTCTACTTCTATCGCTGGTAGCCATCCGGCTGTCACAGCCTTCGAGTACAGAGTCTCTCCCGACACCGGTTGGACCACCCTGACTACGGACCTGGTCAATCTCGCTAAGCTGAAAGACGGTACTACCGACATCGCTTACGGAGCTACGTTCGAGCTGCGGTGGACACCCGACCCGCTGTACAACTACACCGTGACCGTTGGGAGCACCCCCCTGACCCCGACTATGGATGGCATTAAGGCGGTTGTTTCGTGCAGCCTGACTGCCGCCGCTACGACCATCACCGTCGCCGAAAGCGCGAAGCCCGCTACCGCGCTCGCGAACGTAGTCTGGACCGGTTATACCAAGGGCACCGATGGCAATGTGACTGTTGGCGGAGCTGACGCGGCAAACGGTACTGCGGTCGCCGGACAGGCTATCGGCTTCGCGACGGCTCCCGAAGTAACCTACGAGGTCTACAGCGTGACTTGGACTCTCGACGGAGTGAGCCACACCCTGCCTGCAACAACTGCGAACAATTATCAGCTGCCCGCTGAAGCGCTTGTTGCCAACAAGACGACTGTTGTGACCGTGACCTTCGGCTTGGCCGCCGGGTATTCTCTGACGCCCACGATTACAGGATATACCGGAGGTGCCATGACGTACAGCGTCAACGGTGATACCAAGGGTGTGCTGACTGGTGCGGTGACCGGCCTAAAGCCCGGTGATGTGATCGTAATCTACGGTAACGGCGGTGTTGGTATGACTGTTACCTCTCCTGCCGGTGCTGGAGCTCTGCCCGCTTCCGCAATCGTTACATCGGATGATGGGATGACCACCACGATCACCCTTCCCAGCACGTTTAAAGCGAACACGGCAATTACCATTGTTGACAAGACCTAAACGTTACCCTTCCGCATTTCAACTGAGCATTTGGGTTTGAGTAGTTAAACCCACCCCCGGGACCTTCGGGTCCCGGGGGACTTAAAAAAAGCAAAGAGGGACCCCGGAGAAAAATCCTCCGGGGTCCCTCTTATTTTCAGCGGAAGGCGATATAGGCGTAGGTCACGCCGTTGTTGTTGATGCCTGGAGGACACGCGGAATTGTTGATGGTCGTATAGGACACTTTAAAGCCATTGCTCAGGAGGCTCAAGCCGCCGATATTGGCCCCCAGGCCCGCCATAGCAAACCTTGTGGGGAAATACGGAGTGTCGTATCCTCCCGATATGCTCTGTGCGGAGATGATGACGAACTTCGGCTGGAACCCCAGCGTGACCGTAAGCGAATCGCCGTTTCCCTTGTACGTTCCCACCGCATAGGGCTGCTGGGAAGGGGAGTAAGCGGCGTTGGCCCTGGCCAGGGCTGTATTGGCCGTGGACTGCGCCGCCGCTGCGTTGTTGGAGGCGGCGGCCGCAGCCGACGCAGCGGTCTGCGCGTTCCTGTTCAGTCCCGCCTCCAGGTCAGCGCACATCTGGTTGAAGTCCTCCATCATGACCCGGTCCTCCTTGACCCACTGGGGCAGGTGGTAGTGTTCTGTGTAGTTCATACAAGCTTCTCCTTTAAATTTGATGTTACCGGTAAAAATCCGGTACACACTGGTGTGTACCGGCCCAAAAGTTGCCGTAGACCGTGCAACGGCAAACTGTACAATTTTCCATAAGCAAACCGGGAGGGAGAGGCCGTCCAGCCCCTCCCTCCCGGTCCGTCTACTCCCCATCCGGGAACTGATACACCGTCCCCGCCGGAATCTCCGGAAAATCCGATGCCGTGATGGTCATTTCCGCCTTGCCTCCGTCGATGGAGATCGTTCCCTCCACTGCCGGACCGGAGGCCGCGTCGCTGACAAAATGCAGCGCGCCGTCCGCCGTTCCCTCCAGGGTTGTTACCCGGTAAATGCCCACCGTAACGGCATAGGTTCCATCCTCGTTCCGGCGCAGCTCCAGCTCGCTGTAAACATCGCCGGTCCCCTGTTTGTCAGTATACCGTCCGGAATAATCCCCAGTCTGATTGCTCTCCGGAGTATCCTTCTCGCCGCAGGCGGTCCAGAGACACGCCGCAAAGAGCAGGAGAAGCAGGAACCCCAGCTTCCGTCCCATGTTCCGTTTCATACTGCCGTCCCTCCCTCTTCCGTCAGACCGCCTGCTTCATGGACAGGGAAATCCGCTTTTTCTTCTCGTCCACCTCCAGGACCTTGACCTTCACGATGTCGCCCACGGCAACCGCCTCGGAGGGGTGCTTCAAAAACTTCCCTTTGGAGATCTGGGAGATATGCACCAGCCCGTCCTGGTGGACCCCGATATCCACGAACACGCCGAAGTCAATGACGTTGCGCACCGTTCCCGTAAGGACCATCCCCGGCTGCAGGTCCTTGATTTCCAGCACGTCCGTCCGCAGCAGGGGCGGGGGCAGCTCGTCCCGGGGGTCGCGGCCCGGTTTTTGCAGCTCCTTGGCCACGTCCAGCAGGGTGGGCACGCCCACGCCGCACTGCTCCGCCAGGTTTTCCGCCCCGGCGGCCCGGATCTGTCCATCCAGGTCCCCCAGCTTCCCGGCGGACACCTCCGCCAGGGTGTGCCCGGTGAGCTCCAGCAGCCGCTCCGCCGCCCGGTAGCTCTCCGGATGGACGGCGGTGTTGTCCAGGGCCGTCTCGCTCTCCGGCACCCGCAGAAACCCGGCGCACTGCTCAAATGCCTTGGGCCCCAGCTTGGGGACCTTCAAAATCTGCTTCCGGGAGGTGAACGCGCCGTTTTCCTCCCGGTATTTCACCACATTCTTCGCCGTCGCCGCGTTCAGTCCCGCCACCCGCTGGAGGAGGGAGGGGGATGCGGTGTTTACATCCACGCCCACGGAGTTGACGCAGTCCTCCACCACACCCCCCAGGGCCTCGTCCAGCCGCTTGGCGGGCATGTCGTGCTGGTACTGGCCCACGCCGATGGCCTTGGGATCGATCTTCACCAGCTCCGCCAGGGGATCCTGGAGCCGCCGGGCGATGGAAACCGCCGAGCGGAGGTTGACGTCATACTCCGGGAACTCTTCCGAGGCCAGCTTGGAGGCGGAATAGACCGAGGCCCCGGCCTCGCTGACGATCATGTAGCTGACGCCGCCCCCTACCTGACGCAGCAGCTCCACCGTCATCTGCTCCGTTTCCCGGGAGGCAGTGCCGTTGCCAATGGCGATATGGGTAACGCCGTGGCGGCGGATGAGCCCTGCCAGGATCTGGATGCACTCCGCCTTCTTCCGTTCCCCGTGGGTGGGGTAGACCACTGTGGTATCCAGTACCTTGCCGGTACCGTCCACCACCGCCACCTTGCATCCCATGCGGTAGCCCGGGTCCAGGCCCATGGTGACATGGCCCTTCACCGGCGGCTGCATCAGCAGGGGCCGGAGGTTCAAGGCGAAGTTGTGGATCGCTCCCTCGCTGGCCTCGTCGGTAAGGGCGCTGCGGATTTCCCGCTCCAGGGAGGGGTACAGCAGCCGGTCATAGGCGTCCTCGGCGGCGGCCTTGATGAATTCCGCCGCCCTCGTCCCCGGCCGGACTACCGCCCGGCGCAGGAGGATCAGCGCCTCATCCCTGTTCGTCTCCACGCCGACCTTCAGAAACTCCTCCCGCTCCCCCCGGTTGATCGCCAGAACCTGGTGGCCCTGCAGCCGGTTTACGCTCTGGCGGAAGTCGTAGTACAGGCGGTAGACGCTGTCCTCCTCCTTTGCGGCGGAGGCGGTCAGCTCGCTGCGCCGCTGCATAAAGGCCCGGAGGGCCTTGCGGACGGCCGCATCGTCGGAAATGTCCTCGGCAATGATGTCGCCGGCCCCCTGCAGGGCGTCCTCCGCCGTCTCCACGCCCTTTTCCGGGTCGACGTATCCGGCGGCGGCCTCCAGGGGATCGGGGCAGTCCGGCTTCTGGGCGTAGAGCAGCGCCGCCAGGGGCTCCAGGCCCTTTTCCCGGGCCGCGGTGGCCCGGGTGCGGCGCTTCTGCTTATAGGGGCGGTAGAGGTCCTCCACCTCAGCCAGGGTGGCGGCGTTGTCGATGGCGGCGGAGAGCTCTTCCGTCAGCTTTCCCTGGCTCTCGATGGCCCCCTTGACCTCCTCCCGCCTCTTTTCCAGATTGCGGAGGTACTGCAGCCGTTCCTCCAGGGTCCGCAGGGCGGTGTCGTCCATGGAGCCGTGGAGCTCCTTGCGGTAGCGGGCGATAAAGGGGATAGTGTTGCCCTCGTCCAGGAGCGCGACCACATTTTCCACGTGCTGTTCGGTTTGCTCCAGCTCCCGGGCCAGAATTTGAATAATGGTTTCCATGAGTATCCTTCCTTACTCGTTGCAAATCTTGATGTGGCACATTTTCATGGCCTCCAGGGCGTTCAGATGGCTCTGAGGGTACACCCCGGCACAGCAGGCCGCGTCCACGCAGACAGGCACGTCCGGCAGGAACGCCTTGAGCACCAGCGCATTGGAAATGACGCAGATGTCCGTACACAGGCCGACGAGCACGATCTCCTCAATGGGCTCCTCCCTGTGCCGCTTCTCCAGTATCTCGGCCAGGTCCCGGCTTCCGAAGGTGGCCTTGGTGATGTACAGGACGCTCTCGTTTTGCGCCGCGCCGTCCGCCAGGGCCTGCCGGACGGAGGGCTCCAGCTTCCATCCGTCGGTACCCTGGATGCAGTGGGGAACCGGCAGGATGCGGCCCTCCTGTGTGTCCAGGTAGTTGGCGAAGTGGGTGTCCTGTGTGGCATAGACCAGGCCGTCCCAGGCGCGGATCTTCTCCACCACGTTGGGCACGATCTCCACGGCCTCGGGCGTGCCCAGGGAGCCATCGATAAAATCGTTCTGCATGTCGATGACAACTAAAACCTTCATATTGTCTCCTATTCCTTGAAAATCTTCTCCACATGGACGTGCTCCGTCCTGGAGAGGTACCGCGTCCCGTCAAAATCCAGCTCCACCACAAAGGGCATCCAGTCGATGATCCGCAGGAAGCTGTCGCAGTTCCAGGAGGGATCGTAATAGTTCAAAATGGTGCTGAGGGCGGTGCCGTGGGTACCGATGACCACCGTCCTGTCCCGCTCCGCCGTCAGGATGTCCGTCAGGGCGGCAATATTCCGCTCCTGTACGGAACGCAGGCTCTCCCCGCCGGGCTCATGCCAGTCGAAGTCCGCCCAACGCCTCCGGAACAGCTCCCGGACGTTGCCGCCGGGGACGGCCTCCCGCTCCCGCAGGCGCTCGTCGGTATGGATGGTCATGTCGAAATGCTCCGCCGCCGCCCGTATGGTGTCCAGACTGCGGCGGTAGGGACTGCACCAGAAGGCATCCACAGGCTTGTCCCTGAGGAAGTCCAAGACCACCCTGCAGTCCTCCATGGCCTCGGCGGTGAGTCCCCGCTCCCGGTCGGACCCGCTGCGATAGTCGGACTGGGCGTGGCGGACAAAGTAGATTGTTGTCATAACGTTCCTCCTGATTACTTGTAGTACAGCCTCTGCCGCTCGTACTTGGCCTCATAGCTCACATGCATCCCCAGGCGCTTGTACAGATTCTCATCCACATCGCTGAGCACCACCGTAAAATGAGCCCCGCAGCCCTTCAGCCTGGACAGCTGCTTCTGGGCCAGAGCGGCGATGGGGTTGGTCAGCGCGCTGACGCACAGGGCGATGAGCACCTCGTCGCTGTGAAGCCGGGGATTCTTGTTGCCCAGGCTGTCTATTTTCAGCCGGCAGATAGGCTCCAGCACCTGGGTGGAAATAAGGTCCAGCTCCTGGTCGATGCCCCCCAGGGCCTTCAAAGCGTTAAGCAGCAGGGCGGCAGAGGCTCCGATCTGGTCGCTGGTCTTGCCGGTGATGACCCGGCCGTCCGGCAGGACCATGGCCCCGGCGGGGGCCCCGGTAGATTCCTCCTTCTCCAGGGCGGCAGCCACGGCGGGGAAGATGGCGGGAGTCACGCCGGAGCGTTTCATCAGCATTTCCAGCTTGAACACCACGTCCTTGTCCACGGTGCCCCGGAGTTTTCCTGTGAGGGCGGTGTAGTACCGGCGCAGGATCTCCATGTGGGACGCCTGCCGGCAGACCTCGTCGTCCACGATGCACTTGCCCACCATGTTGACCCCCATATCCGTGGGGGACTGGTAGGGGCACTGGCCCAGAATGGACTCAAAAATGGTTCGCAGGACAGGGAATACCTCCACGTCCCGGTTGTAGTTCACCGTGGTAACGCCGTAGGCGGCCAGGTGGAAGGGGTCGATCATGTTCACGTCGTTGAGGTCGGCGGTAGCCGCCTCATAGGCCAGGTTCACCGGGTGGTCCAAGGGAAGGTTCCAGACAGGAAATGTCTCGAATTTGGCATACCCGGCCATCCGGCCCCGGCAGTGCTCATGGTAGAGCTGGCTGAGGCAGGTTGCCATTTTCCCGCTGCCGGGCCCCGGGGCGGTGACCACCACCAGTGGGCGGGTTGTCTCAATGTAGTCGTTGCGGCCATACCCCTCGCCGCTGACGATAAGGTCCACGTTGTGGGGGTATCCGGCGATGGGGTAGTGGCGGTAGGTCTGTACGCCAAGGGCGTGCAGGCGTTTCAGAAAGGCGTCTGCGGCAGGCTGGCCGCTGTATTGGGTAACCACAACGCTGCCCACGTAGAGCTCCATTCCCCGAAACACGTCGATGAGCCGGAGGACGTCCTCCTCATAGGGGATGCCCAGATCCCCCCGGACCTTGTTTTTCTCAATGTCGCCGGCGCTGATCGCCACGACAATCTCCACATCCTCCCGCAGCTGCTGGAGCATGCGGATTTTGCTGTCCGGCTCGAAGCCGGGCAGGACCCGGGAGGCGTGGTAGTCGTCGAAGAGCTTTCCCCCGAATTCCAGGTAGAGTTTTCCGCCGAACTGGTTGATCCGCTCCCGGATGCGGGTAGATTGCGTCTCAATGTACTTCTGATTGTCGAACCCCATCGTAAACATAGACTTTTCTCCCTCACTTATTCATCTATCTCTGCCGCCCCTTCGGAGCGGCAAGGGGTAATTCCTTCTTGAATCGGCCCGGGGGCTTCTCGCCTACTTTTGGCCCACACCAAGAGTAGGCAAAAACGTGCTTAAACCTACGGTTTAAGAATTCCTTATTTATTACGGGGGTGTTTTGTTTTTGCGCTTCCACTGCAGTCCGTCCGGTCTAAACCGGGCCAGCTCCCATGGATCGGGCGAAGCGTCTATCCGACGACGTCATCGGCAGCCCCTACCGTTTCACACGGGGAAGCTCCTGAAAAGAACCCCGGGAGATTCAGCGTGTAT
Source organism: Clostridiales bacterium (assembly GCA_009774055.1). GTDB lineage: Bacteria > Bacillota > Clostridia > Oscillospirales > Oscillospiraceae > Pelethomonas. The sequence continues at coordinate 2,602 of VSNB01000070.1, read as the reverse complement.
GACGGTAGGCGCTACAGCATGCTCGTGGTTAGACGCAGAAGTCCGGCGCACTAACGAAGGAATCAAAACAGAACAAACAAAGTACGTCGGAACGTAAATAAATAACCCCCGTAATTTAGGAAGGTTCTTAGGAAACGTAGTTTCCTAAGCGATCTTTTGCTTCTTTTCGCTCGTGCGAAAAGAAGGCCCCGCCCCGGCAGGGGCAAATCTAAAATTAGATTTATGCCGGAGCCGCCGCGCAGCGGCGGCAAGAATCTACCACGGCTTCGTCAGCTCCGTCCTCTCACAGATCCTTCGAATCTCCCTTTGAAGCTCCTTCAAATCATTAAACGTCTCCGGCCTCTTGGAGGGGTCCCTCAGCAGCGCTGATGGATGATAAATCGCCATCATTCGTATCCCCCCGGCATCATACCAGATTCCATGCTCCTTCGTAATGCGAAATTTGTCGTTTATCAGCCGCATGGCCGCAATCCGGCCCAGACAGACCAATATCTTAGGCTGAATCATCGCCATCTGCCGCCGCAGGTATCCGATACATGCATCCTGCTCCACATTCAGCGGGTCCCGGTTCCCCGGGGGACGGCACTTCACGATATTGGCAATGTAAACCTTCGTGCGGTCCAGGCCGATAATGGCCAGCATATCATCCAAAAATTGCCCCGCGCGGCCTACAAAGGGAATCCCCTGCTCGTCCTCATTGGCCCCGGGACCTTCTCCTACCAGCAGGATCTCCGCCTGCGGATTCCCTACGCCGAAAACCACATGTTTCCTGGTCTGGCACAGAGCGCACTCATGGCAGTCCAGACACTCCCGCTCCAATTGTTCCCAACTGTCCTGCAAGTTCTTCACCTCCCGAATATTCCTTACCGGGACGGGGATGCTACCCGTATTCGCGCGTTCGCGGGAAAGGAGCGTCCCTCTTATGTCCCAATGGCTTGTCTGGTTTTTCTTCTACAGTTTCCTGGGCTACGGCCTGGAAAAACTCCACGCCCGGCTCTTCCGCTCCCCCAGGCAGGTGCGCAAGTGCTTCCTGCTGCTGCCGCTGTGCCCTGTCTACGGGTTAGCCATGACCACCCTGCTGGCCCTGGCCCCAGCAGGCATCGGATTCCTCCCCCTTGCGCTCCTGGGCGGAGCGGTATGCACGGGCGTGGAGTACCTGGTCCATCTCTTCTACGACAAGGCCCTGGGGGTATGGTTCTGGGACTACCGACTGATGCGCGGTCACATCGGCGGACGAATATGCCCCTTGTTCGCCGTCATCTGGGGCGCGCTGTCCGGCATCGCGGTCAAGCTAGTGCAGCCTGCGGCAGTTGCGCTTGCCGGATGGGTCCCGGGCTGGGCCGTCTTTCTGCTGTGGATGGTCCTGGCAGTGGACTGCGTCCTCTCCTGGAGTCTCCTGCGGCGGTACAGAGATACGGAGCTGCTGACGGTCGAAGCCGTCCTCACTCAGACACGGGCCGTCAGCCAATCCAGCACATCTTTATAGACGTACTGCCTGCTGGCCTCGTTGAGAATTTCGTGGCGCAGGCCGTGGTATAGCTTGAGGCTTACGTCCTTCAGACCAGCCTTTTTAAAGCAGCCGCAGGCTTTCTCCACACCCTTGCCCATGCCGCCCACCGGGTCCTGGTCGCCGGCAATGAAAAACACCGGCAGGGATTTGTCCATCTTGTTGATATTGGACTGCTTGGTGATGCAGCCGAGGCCGTCCAGCATGTCCCGGAACAAACCCAGCGTGGTATCGCCGCCGCAGAGGGGATCGGCGATATAGGCGTCCACGTTGGCCTCGCTGGCGGAAATCCAGTCGAAGCGGGTGCGGGCGGGGGCAAACGCCTTGTTATATGAGCCGAAGGCCAGGTCGTCTGCCCTGACGCTGTACGCCTTCCTGCCCAGACGCTTGATCTCATGGTCCGCCACCAGCTTTCCTCCGGCGATGACGGCGGCGGACTGGTGCCCCGTACCGCAGAGGATACAGCCGGTCAATGTGCCGGGATAGCGGATCAAGTGGGTGCGGGACAGGAAGGAGCCCATGGAGTGACCGAAGAGGAAATAAGGCTTGCCAGGGAATGCCTTGGCAGTGCGGCGGCGCAGTTCCTCCATGTCGTCCACCACATGCCGCCAGCCGTCCTTCTCTCCCAGGTACACCATGGGGCAGCCCTCAATAATGGACTGGCCGTGGCCCAGGTGGTCGTTGGCGACAACGGTAAAGCCATGATCGCACAAAAAACGGGCAAAGGGCGCGTAGCGCGCGCCATACTCCGCCACGCCGTGGGCGATCTGCACCACGCCGATGATTTCCCGTCCAACCGGCGTCCATTGGTTGACGTGGACCAGTGTTTTTCCTTCGCTGGAAGGGAAGAAATATTCCGATACGATTTCCATGAGAACATCCTCCGCTCTTTCGTGTTTATCAACTTCCAGTTTATTCTACCACAAAACCATTCAAAAGCATAGCCATATTTCCGGAGAATTTTTTCATGAAACGGTACCGCCTAAAAGAATTTTCTGGGACCTTTTGGAGGAAAACCGCGTTATGTAACCCAATTTGTTAAAATGCAGATTTGTGCCTCCAACACAGAAGAATTCTCCCGTTTCCCACTAAAAT
>VSNB01000007.1:2660-26163 GCA_009774055.1 Clostridiales bacterium | reverse complement strand
CCCCTGGGCAACCCCGCCCTCTCCCTTGAGGAGGAGAAGGCGATCCGCCGCAAGCTGGTGGAGCGGGCCCTGGAGGCGCTGACCACGGAGGTCGAGGACCAGACCATTTTCGAGGTCTAAAAGCAAGCGATCCCGCCGGGACGGGGCCGGTGGTCCCGCCCCGGACTTCCTGCATACAGGAGCTTAAAAACGCTATGAGCAAGATTTACGATGTGATCATTCTGGGCGGCGGTCCCGCCGGCCTGACGGCCGGCCTCTATGCCGGACGCAGCCGCCTGAGCACCCTCATTATCGAAAAGGGCCAGGACGGCGGACAGATCGCCATCACGGACGAGATTGAGAACTATCCGGGCCAGATGGTGGAGGGCGAGAGCGGCCCCAGCCTCATTTCCCGCATGACGGAGCAGGCCAAGAAGTTCGGCGCGGAGCGCTGCGCCGACGTCATCAAGAGCGTGGAGCTGGAGGGCGAGGTCAAGAAGCTGACGGGCCTGAAGGGCGAGTACCAGGCCAAGTGCGTCATCATCGCCACCGGCGCGTTTCCCAAGCCCATCGGCTGCGAGAACGAGGGCCGGTTCACCGGCAAGGGCATTTCCTTCTGCGCCACCTGCGACGCCTCCTTCTTCGAGGATTTCGAGGTCTACGTGGTGGGCGGCGGCGACAGCGCCGTGGAGGAGGCCATGTACCTGACCAAGTTCGCCCGGAAGGTGACCATTATCCACCGCCGGGACGAGCTGCGGGCGGCCAAGTCCATCCAGGAGAAGGCCTTCGCCAACCCCAAGATCGCCTTCATGTGGGACAGCGTGGTGGTCCGGGTGGACGGCGACGACCTGCTCAGCTCCATGACGGTGAAGAACGTCAAGACCGGGGAGCTGACCGTGGTGGAAGCGGACGAGGAGGACGGCCTCTTCGGCCTCTTCGGCTTCATCGGCTATAACCCCAACTCCAAGCTCTTCGAGGGAATGCTGGAGATGGAGAACGGCTATATCAGGACGGATGACAATATGCACACCAACATCCCCGGCGTGTTCGCCGCGGGGGACATCCGTGTCAAGAGCCTGCGCCAGGTGGTCACCGCCGCCGCGGACGGCGCGATTGCCGCCATGCAGGCGGAACATTATATCAGCAGCCATTGATTTTTAGCTGGAAACGCGGTATACTGTTCTCATCTTAACACATAAGGAGGCTATTCCTATGCTTGAGCTGGATAAAACTACCTTCGAGGCCGAGGTCCTCAAGGCCGAGGGCAAGGTGCTGGTGGACTTTTACGGCGACGGCTGCGTGCCCTGCGCCGCTCTGATGCCCCACGTCCACGCCTTCGCGGAGACATATGGCGAGAAACTCAAGTTCTGCGCCCTGAATACCACCAAGGCCCGCCGCCTGGCCATCAGCCAGAAGATCCTGGGCCTGCCCGTCATCGCGATCTACGAGAACGGCGAGATGATCGACTCCTGCGTCAAGGAGGACGCTACGCCCGAGAACGTGGAAGCTATGATCAAGAAGCACGCCTGAGGCGTGCCCCCCATTTGTTAGATTCCGGAAGGATTCTATAAAAACGGAAGAAGGAGGTATGTGACATGAGCATCTTGGCTGGCAAGAAGGTCGTCATTATCGGCGACCGCGACGGCATTCCCGGCATGGCGATTGAGGCCTGCGCCCAGTCGGCTGGCGCTGAAGTGGTGTTTTCCTCCACGGAGTGCTTCGTCTGAACCGCCGCTGGTGCAATGGATCTGGAAAATCAGAAGAGAGTCAAGGACTTCGCTGAGCAGTACGGCCCCGAGAACATTGTGGTTCTCCTGGGCGCTGCGGAGGGCGAAGCCTCCGGCCTGGCCGCTGAGACAGTGACCGCCGGTGACCCCACTTATGCCGGTCCATTGACAGGAGTCTCGTTGGGACTCACGGTTTACCATGTGTGCGAGCCCGAAGTGAAGGCGGAGTTTGACGCCGCCGTCTATGACGAGCAGGTTTCCATGATGGAAATGGTTCTGGATGTGGATGACATCATCAATGAGATGAGCGCCATCCGCGATGAGCACTGCAAGTACTTGGGCTGATCGACGCAGGTCTGAAGGGCGGCGGCTGGTTGGCCGCCGCTCTTTTTGATTTTCCGATGGACGCCGCCCTGCCTCCGGCAGCTCTGCGGCGTCACTATAGTCGATGCAGTTGAGAATCGGTAAAAAGGAGGCGAGAGAAAACAGGGCGTGACGAGGCGGAGGACGCAGGCGGGCTGTCGCCCGCCAAGGACGACAACGAAGTCCACGCCCCGTTTTGACCGCCGAACTTTACTGATTTTTAACTGCTTCGACTATACCCCTTCCCCGCCCCGCTTCCCCCCAATATATCCATATAGAAAGGCTGTGGACATTATGAAAAGCGTCATCAAGGGCGCCGGGTACATCCTGGTGCATACCCCAGACATGGTCCTTCACAACGGGACCACGCAGACCACGGAGCGCATTGTCAACCCGGAAAGCGAGTACCTCAAGGAGCTGCCCAGCCACATCCGCAGCTTTGAGCAGGCCCTCTCTTACTGGCCCAATCAGGTTTATATCGGCAACAAGCACCCCGACGAGCTCTCCGCCGTGGCCCAGCCCTGGTGCGACAAGGCCTGCGACGTAACGGACCGCTTCGGCCCCTTCGGGCAGATGATGCCCCAGGAGGAGTTCCTGCTGCTGATGCAGGCCTGCGACGTGTTCGGCCTGGTGAAGCTGGAGCAGGGCTTCGTGGACGCCGTCCGCCCCGCCCTGTCCGCCAACCCCATCATGGACGAAACTATCCTGGCCCGGATTCCCGAGGCCCAGACCGCCGGCGAGGAGATTCAGCGCCTGGTCAGCGAGGAGCACTCCGAGGGCCTCTACCACAAGGGGGCCCTGGTGGGCTGCGTCAACCGCGCCCACGATATTGACGTAAACCTCTCCGCCCACGTGATGCACGAGAACCTGGTCAGCAAGGCCAGCTCCGTGATGGCCCTGCTCTCCGCCGTGAAGAACGCGGGCATCAGCAAGGAGGACGTGGAGTACGTGGTGGACTGCGCCGAGGAAGCCTGCGGCGACATGAACCAGCGGGGCGGCGGCAACTTCGCCAAGTCCGCTGCCGAGATCGCGGGCCTGGCCAACGCCACCGGCTCCGACGCCCGGGGCTTCTGCGCCGCTCCCGCCCACGCCATGATTGAGGCCGCGGCCCTGGTGGCCTCCGGCGCGTACAAGACCGTGGTGGTCACCGCCGGCGGCTGCACCGCCAAGCTGGGCATGAACGGCAAGGATCATGTGAAGAAGGGCCTGCCCATCCTGGAGGACATGGTCGGCGGCTTTGCCGTGGTCCTCACCCGGGACGACGGCGTGAGCCCGGAGGTCAATCTGGACATGCTGGGCCGCCACACCGTGGGTACCGGCTCTGCGCCCCAGGCGGTGATTTCCAGCCTGGTGACCAACCCGCTGGACAAGCACGGCCTGAAGATCACCGATATCGACAAGTACTCCCCCGAGATGCAGAACCCCGACATCACCAAGCCCGCCGGTGCCGGCGACGTGCCCCTGTCCAACTACAAGATGATTGCCGCCCTGGCGGTGAAGCGGGGCGAGCTGCAGAAGGCGGATTTGGCCACCTTCCCGGTCAAGCACGGCCTCACCGGCTGGGCGCCCACCCAGGGCCACATCCCCTCCGGCGTGCCCTATATCGGCTTTGCCCGCAGCGACATTATGGCCGGCAAGCTCAACCGGGTCATGATCATCGGCAAGGGCTCCCTGTTCCTGGGCCGCATGACCAACCTCTTTGACGGCGTGTCCTTCGTCATCCAGGCCAACACCGGCGCGGAGAAGGCCGAGGCCGGCGTCAGCGAGGAGGAAGTGAAGGGCATGATCGCCAAGGCCATGAAGGACTTTGCCGCCACGCTGATGGCCCAGGCCGAATAAGGCGGGAGGATCGCTATGAGTAATCTGGAAAAAACCATTGCCAAGGCGTTCCTGGAAATGGCGGAGGGCCTGGAGACGGGCTCCTTCGGACCCAGGCCCCGGATCGCCCTGACCGGCATGGGCAGCGAGCACGGCGAGGAAAACGCCATGGCCGCCGCTGTAGCCGCCGCCCGCAGGGGGGTGGACGTGCGCTATATCGGCACCCTGGAGGCCGAGGGCGTCACCACCGTCCGCGTGGATAACGAGGACGAGGGCCACAAGAGGATGGAGCAGATGGTGGAGTCCGGCGAGGTGGACGGCGCGGTCACCATGCACTTCCCCTTCCCCATCGGCGTGTCTACCGTGGGCCGCGTGGTCACCCCCGCCAAGGGAAAAGAAATGTTCATCGCCACCTCCACCGGCACCGCCAGCGCGGACCGGATCGAGGGCATGATTAAGAACGCGGTCTATGGCATCATCACCGCCAAGGCCAGCGGCGTGAAGGACCCCACCGTGGGCATCCTGAACGTGGACGGGGCCCGTCAGACGGAGATGGCCCTCAACCAGCTGCAGAAAAACGGCTACGCCTTCCGCTGGGCCCAGTCCGCCCGGGCCGACGGCGGCGCGGTGCTCCGGGGCAACGATGTGCTCCAGGGCACCCCCGACGTGCTGGTCTGCGACAGCCTCACCGGCAACGTGCTGGTGAAGATGCTCTCCGCCTACACCACCGGCGGCAGCTTCGAGTCCGCCGGGTACGGCTACGGCCCCGGCATCGGGCCCGGCTATGACAAGCTGGTGCTCATTGTCTCCCGGGCCAGCGGCGCGCCCCTGGTGGCCAACGCCCTGGAATTCGCCGCCCAGCTGGTGCGGGGGAAGGTGTTCGAGATCGCCGCCCGGGAATTCGCCGCCGCGGAGAAGGCGGGCCTGAGCAAAATCCTGGCGGACCGCAAGGCCGCCGCCAAGCCCGCCGGAGGCGAGGAGGAGGTCAAAGCGCCCCCCGCCGAGCCCTGCACCGCCAGCATCCCCGGCATTGAGGTCATGGACCTGGAGGACGCCGCAAAGGCCCTCTGGAAGGCCGGCATTTACGCCGAAACCGGCATGGGCTGTACCGGCCCGCTGGTGATGATGAGCGAGGCGAACCACGGGAAAGCCCAGGAAATCCTGAAGGCCGCCGGCTACATCGGGTAAGGGGGCGAACGGATGAAAGTCATCGACATCGTCAACAAGACGGAGCTGGACCTGACCGTGGAGCAGCTCATCGACCTGGTCGCCAACCATAACCGGCAGGTAGACCTGGTCTTCGCGGAAAAGCGGACCGATGAGGACGGCTACCTCAGCTGGGACCAGGAGAACTGGACCTGTGTGGACGGCAAGCGCTTCATCCGCAGCTATTTCCTGCAGGGCCGCGCCCTGTCCGACTACAGCGGCTACAACAAGTATGACATGAAGGGCTGCTTCCTGCCGGAGGAGGCCCGGGAGGTCCGGCTGGGCTGAGCTGCCTGAGGACGGGAAATCACAGATACAACGCAAGGGGGGCTGTGCCATCAGGCACAGCCCCCCTCGGCTTATATGATATTTTTCTCAATCCTTGCCCTGGTGGACCAGGGAGAAGTCTGTTCCCTCCCGGCGGTAGACCGCCTCCAGGTCGGTATCCATGCAGGCCAGCATGGGTTCCGCCCCGCCGTAGAACACACAGGTGCCGCAGGAGGAGCTCAGCCGTCTGGGCACGGGCGCAAGGCAGGCCTCCGCGATACCGGCCTTCTTCAGCGCATTGCAGCTGCGCAGCGCCGCCAGATGGGTGTGGAAGGTAGCGACATACTGTTCCATTACTTGGTCAGCATCAGCTTGAAATCGCCCTCGAAATCTACGACCTTCACCTGATAGCCGGCGTTCCTGGCGAACCGGGTCACATTCTCCACGGAGCACTGGTTGTCCACGGCAACCTCCAGCTTGGAGGGGGCGCCCTCCTTGACGGCCTTCTGCACCATCACAACGGGGGTGGGGCAGGAATATCCACGTGCGTCAATCATAAGTGTTAACCCTCCAATTTCTGCATATTCGTGACGGAAATGACCCCCAGGACCACGAAGCCAGCCACCACCGCAATGGCCACGGGGCCGGCGCCGATGCCGGTGCCGGAAGAGGCCAGGCCGAAGTTGTGGGATACCGCCGCGCCGACGATAAAGCCGGTCACGGTGACGGCGGAGTCCGTATTGCCCTCGCCGGCCAGGATCAGCTGGCGCAGGGGGCAGCCGCCCAGCAGGACGGAGCCCCAGCCCACCAGGACCATGCCCAGCAGGTTCCAAAGGGCCTCAGAGTGGGCGATGGGCTGCTCGGCGAAGCCCAGGGTGAACTTGTTCAGAACCAGGTTGCCCACCAGCACCGCCACAATGATGGCGAGGAAGGCGGAAATCAGGCGGAAGTCCTTGAACATCACCGCGTCACGGATGCCGCCCACCATGCACAGGCGGGAGCGCTGGGCCAAAATGCCCACCACCACGGCCACCAGCAGAGCCACCAGGACGGGCGCGGCCTGGGAGCCGGGGCCCTTGGCGCTGAAGATGACGAAGTCCGGGCGCATCAGCAGCAGTGCCAGCAGGCCCACCATCAGGGCGGGGAAGATCAGACCCTCGACCAGGGACTGCTGGTGGGCGCGGCGCAGGCTGAAGCCATGCTTGAGGAAGGCGATGCCCACCAGGATACCCAGGGCAAAGCCCACCAGGCCCACCACGGCGTTCAGATCGCCGCCGCCGATGCGGATGACCATCCGCAGGGGGCAGCCCAGGAATACCAGCGCGCCGATCATGACGAAGACCGCCACGATGAAGCGGGTCATGGGGGAAGAACCGCCCTTGGGACGGAACTCCTTGCGGACGAAGGCGATGGCGGTGGAACCAAGCACCAGGCCGATGATCTCGGGACGGATGTACTGGACGATGCCGGTGCCGACCTCGGCGTCAAATCCGGCGCGCTGGAAGTTCAGGGCCCCGGCAATGTCCCGCAGGAAGCAGGCGATGCAGAAGCCCATATTGGCCGGATTGCCCAGGGCCGTCAGCAGCACCGCCGCCGCGCCCACTGCCAGGCCGGTTCCAATGAGCAGGCCGTAGCGTTTGACGAAGCTTTCTTTTGGCATGAATGTTTTCTCCTCTCACTTTTCCAAAAAATTGCAGCGCGGCCCGAAGGCCGGCCGTGAGAGCCTGTTTCATATCTCCCCGCGCACGTCTTGACGGCGGATTTTCCGCCCAGACTTCGTTAAAAACCCTTACAATCCGTCAGGATTGCTGCGGCTTTTTGCCTCGCTGGACAAAAAATCCACTCGCCAATCCGCACTCGTTGAGATATGAAACAGGCTCTGAGGAAATACGGTCGGATTCCTGTATTCCCGTACCCAATATATCGTTTTTTATTGGTAAAAGCAAGATGAATTTCCGTTTTACCCAACCGGCAAGAAAACTGTTGCGCAAAGAAACATTTTGTGGTACATTAAAGTTGTAAAAAACGAAGAAAAAATGGAGCTTTCGCGGGAATTCTCCCCTGCGGAGACGCATTGCGATTTGAAAGGCAATGCGTTTTACTTATTGAATACATCGATAGGAGGCATCGATATGGGCCCAATTTACCTGGATAACGCCGCAACTTCCTTCCCCAAGCCCCCCGCCGTGGCCGCCGCCATGGCGCGGTATCTCACAGAGGTGGGCGCGTCCATCAACCGGGGCGTGTACGCCAGCGCCCAGGACGCGGGGATGACCACCCTGCTGCTGCGGGAGGGACTGTGCCGGCTCTTCCGCCACGGCGACCCCACCCGCTGCATTTTGACGGCAGGAAACACGATGGGGCTGAATATGGCGCTCCGGGGCTGGCTGAAGCCCGGGGACCACTGCATCGTCAGCAGCATGGAGCACAACGCCGTCATGCGCCCCCTCCACGACCTGGCGGACCAGGGGGTCAGCTTTGACCGCATTCCCTGCGACAGGGAAGGGCGGCTGGACCCGGCGGGCCTTCCGCCCCTCATCCGGCCCAATACCCGGCTGGTGGCGATGGCCCACGCCTCCAACGTGGGCGGGGCCATCCAGGACGCCGCAGCGGTGGGGAAGCTCTGCCGGGAGCGGGGCATCCCCCTCCTGCTGGACGCCGCCCAGACGGCGGGGCACTGGGATATCGACTTCGAGGGCTGGGGACTCGCCGCCCTGTCGGTGCCGGGGCACAAGGGGCTGATGGGACCCTCCGGAATCGGCGCGCTGCTGCTGTCGCCGGAATTTGCCCGGGGGCTGACGCCCATTGTCTCCGGCGGTACGGGCAGCGCGTCGGATTCCGAGCGGCAGCCCGACTATATGCCGGACCGCCTGGAATCCGGCACACCGAACCTGCCGGGGATCTATGGCCTCCACGCCGCGGTGGAGTTTATTCTGGAAACCGGCGTCGAGGCCCTGCGGCGGAGGGAGGAGGCGCTGACCGAACAGTTCCTGGCGGGACTGCGGGACATTCCCGGCATCCGTCTGGCGGGGCCCTGGACGCTGGAAAACCGCGCAGGGGTTATCTCCGTGGACTTTTTGGAGCAGGACAACGCGGAAGCGGCTTTCCGCCTGGAGCAGCAGTACGGCATCCTCACCCGCTGCGGGCTCCACTGCGCTCCGGCCGCCCACAGGACTTTGGGTACCTTCCCCCAGGGGACGGTACGCTTCAGCCCCGGGTGGTACACCACCCCTGAGGAGGTCGCGGCGGCGGTGGCGGCGGTAGGCGAGATCGCCGCCGGCGCGGGCTGACCGCCGAAGGAAGCCAGCCAGGGCCGGAACAGCGCAAATCCTCCCTGCCCGTTCCATCAAAACGCCTCCCCGCCTGGGCCTGCATTCCTGCAGACGCAAAGGGGGGGAGGCGTATGCTGTTCCCATTTCTCCGCCTTCATTACCGGATGACCTTGCGGATGTCCTCGATCCGGCCCAGCACCAGCAGATGCTCCTCCTTGCGGAAGGCGTAGTCCGGGCTGAGGTTGGGGACGATGACCTCCCCCCGCTTGACGGCAATGACGGTGAGGTGATATTTCACGCGGAAATTCAGCTCCTTGAGGCTCTTGCCCACCCAGCGGTCCATAGGCTCCAGCTCGTAAATGGAGTGGTCGGAGGTGAGGGGGATGCAGTCGAAAATACTGTCGGAGCTCTCGCTGACCGCCAGGCGGATGGCGGCCTCCCGCTCGGGGTAGATCACGTGGTCCGCGCCATTGCGGAGGAGGAATTTCGCCTGGACGTCGTCGTCAGCCTTGCTGAACACCTTTTTCGCCCCCAGCTCCTTCAGCAGGCTGGTGATCTGGAGGCTGCCCAGGACGTTGCTGTCCCCCAGGCAGACGAAGCAGGCGTCGAAGCTCTCCACGCTGAAGGAGCGGAGGACCTCCTCGTTGGTGCAGTCTCCAACCTTGGCGCTGACCACCAGGGGGAGGACATCCTCCAGGGTCTCCCCGTTCTGGTCCACGGCCATGACTTCGCATTTTTGCTCCACCAGGGCGCGGCAGAGGTGGTGGCCGAAGGAGCCCATGCCTACAATCAGAAATGATTTCATCGTCGATACCTCTCTCTTCTCCGCCGCCGATGGGCGGCGGATTGTTCTATTCGCACCTTTGCCCCTGCCGGGGCGGTGTTTTTCCGCTTGACAAAGCCGATGCCGCCTTCTATAATAATAACGAGAGGGCGGCTGCGTATCAGCGGTTCAGCCCCGATAAAATAGGTTTAGTTTCTAAAGAGAAACCGTCACCTGCCGGGGTGGCGGTTTCCGCTTTTACGCCTTTTAATCATGATCGTGACCGTGAAGTCCTTCACATGAAACGTAATACGCATTTGCCCCACCTCCTTTCGGAGGATGTGGCTGAACCGCCGACCGTATGTAGCAGCGCCCTCCCGGCCCCCGTCAGGGGGCTTTTTTATTATACATGCGCCGCCGCAGTTTGTCAAATTTTATCGATTCACATCCGGATTCTCCGTCCGTCCCACCAAGTAGTCAATGGAACATCCAAAGTAATCCGCAATCAAAACCAGTTTCTCAGAGGAAATTTTAGAGGTGGGTTTTTCCTTCCACTTTCCAAACAGGCTCAAAGATATGCCGGTATCCTTAGCAACCCGGTAATGCGTTAGTCCTCTTTTAGCCACAATATCCAAAATTCTTTCTGAATGTTCCATAAGTACCACCTATTTTTGTACGATATATAGAATGATTGAGCGTTTTCGATTAATCCATTGACTAGTCGAAAAAATTCAATTATAATTACAACATAATATCACAGGGAGGGCAACTACTATGCAGGACCCATTGAGAGAAATATATGATCTGCTATGTGAGTCAAGGATCAAAGGGCATCCTATGACGGAAGAGGAGTCTGCGGTTTGGGACACAGCTCAGGCCGCATTAGGGGCCGAGATGATCGACGAACTGATATACAGCCAGAGCCGTTCACTGTCCGAGGAGCAGTATGACTGTTTCCGCATAGGCTTCCGCCTGGGCGCGCAATTGATGCTGGACCTCCGATAGAAGGCCCCCTGGCAGGCTCTACCCCTTTAACAGGCCGGCAGGCGGAGTCGGTCAATCGCCAAGCCGCTAGATCAGATACCCGTAGGACCGGACATTCGGAGGCTTCGCCAATCCTAATCAGCGCCGCACAGTCCTTTAACCCCCGTTAAGGGAGTCTTGAACCGTAGGTTCAAGCGCATTTTTGCTTACTTTTGCCGCGGGGCAAAAGTAAGCCGCCGTCCGGGCGCGGGAGCCCGGAGCTTCCGGAAAGAAGAGAAGCGGTCGCGGCCCGCAGGGCCGCAGATGAATCCCCCGTTCGCCGCCGGAGGCGGCGAAGAGAAGTACCCGGAAGGGCGGCGAAGATCACCCGATCGTAATATCCTCCCTCGGCAGGGTAACGGGCGGAATCGCCCGTTTCTCCAACAGCGCCACGGCAAAGGAAATACTCCCCACCCTGCCGCAGTACATCAGAAAAACAATAATCATCCTGCTCAGGGGGAGCAGCTCCCTGGTGATCCCCATAGTCATCCCCGCCGTGCCGATGGCGGAGAAGGTTTCAAACAGGACCTCCGTCAGCCCCAGGGGCTGGATGGCGCAGATGGCCACCGCCCCCACCAGGGCCAGGAGCAGATTGGTATACAGAACCGCCGTGGCCTTCTTCAGCGTATCGTCGCCGATGCTCCGGCCGAAGGCGTTGGCGCTCCGCTCCCGGCGGACGCCAGAGAGGGCGTGGAGCAAAATCACGAACACCGTCGTGGTCTTGACGCCGCCGGCGGTGGAGCCGGGACTGCCGCCGATGAACATAAAGATGATGGTCAGCAGGACGCTCCCGCTGGTCAGGGCCCCGGTGTCGGTGGAGTTGAAGCCCGCCGTCCGGGGCGTCACCGCGTCAAAGAGGGCGGAGAGAACCTGCTCCCCCAGGGGCCGTCCCGCCCCCAGGTTGTTCCGCTCCAGCAGGAAGAACAGCGCCCCGCCGCCAACGGTCAGAAGGAGGTTCATGGTCAGCACCACCTTGGTCTGGAGCCGGTAGCGCCGCCAGCGGAGCTTGTTCTCCGCCAGGTCCTCCCACACCAGGAAGCCCGTGCCGCCGAAGAGGATCAATGCGCAGATGGTCAGGCTGACCAGGGGGTCCCCGGCGTAGGCGGTGAAGGAGGCGTATTCCCCGCAGACGGGGCCCATCAGGTCGAACCCCGCGTTGCAGAAGGCGGAAACGCTGTGCCACACGCCGTAGTAGATCCCCTGGCCCAGGCCCAGCTGGGGTACGAACCGGATGGACAGCAGCAGGGCCCCCAGGCCCTCCGCCAGCAGCGTCCCCAGAAACACCAGCTTCATGAAGGGCACGAAGCCCCCCAGCCGGTCATAGCTGACGCTGTCCACCACCACTTCCCGCTGCCGCAGCCCCATCCGCTTCCGCAGCAGCAGGAGGAACAGCGTGGCGATGGACATAAAGCCCAGGCCGCCCACCTGGATGAGCAGGATAATCACCGTCTGGCCGAAGACCGTCCAATAGGTCCCCGTGTCCTGGGGCACCAGGCCCGTCACGCAGGAGGCGGAGGTGGCCGTGAACAGCGCGTCCAGGAAGGACGCGCCGCCGGGGGCCCGGCTGGAGAGGGGCAGCATCAGCAGCGCCGTCCCCAGAGCGATCATGATGAAGAAGCCCAGGGCGATGATCTGTACGCTGGACAGCTTCGCTTTCTTCCGTTGCTTCATAACTCTCCCATCATCCCTTTTCGTCTGACGGATGGAGGACGGCGCACACCGGATAGTGGTCGGAGAGATACACTCCGTCCTCCGCGTCCGTCCATTTTTCCACCCCCTCGCAGGTAAAGCCCCTGGTCAGGATATAGTCGATGGAGCAGGGCCGGTCCGCCTGCCCGAAGCCGTGGTAGGTAACGCCGATGCCGCCGGTAACCAGCCGGTAGGGGGCCGTTTTCAGCAGGGCCATCTCCGGGTCCTGGGGCTCCGCGTTCATATCCCCTGCGATGACCTCAGGGGCCCGGGGAAACAGCCGGCGGCCCTCCGCCCGGGCCAGCAGCTGCGCCAGGGCCCGCTCCCGGGCCTCGGGGAACTCGTGGTCCAGATGGACGTTGGTCAGCCGGAACACCTGCCGGGAGGCCAGGTCCTGGAAGAGGGCCTCCGTCCCCGTCCGGGGGCAGATGCTCTGCCGTGGATAGCGGGACCCGGGGGCCCAGGGCGTCTCCGACAGCCAGAAGGTTTCCATGGCGATGAGGTTCAGCCGGTCCTTCCGGTAGGCCACCGCCATCTGCTCGTCCTCCAGCGTCTCGCTGCGGCCGCAGCCGATGACGGAATAGTCCGGCAGCGCCTCCTTCAGCCAGGCGGCCACGTGGGGCAGCGCCTCCTGAAAGCAGACCGCATCCGGCGCCTCCCGGCGCAGCTTCTCCAGAATCAGAGGCTTCCGGAAGCAGAAATTATTCCTCCCGTCCTCCCCGCAGTCGCAGCGGATATTAAATGTAACAAGCTTCACTCCAATGGGTCCTCCCTCTGTGGAATGTTCAAACAGGCGTCATTTGCAAAAATCAAAAAACGGAGCGTATTGAACCGGAGGACAATACGCTCTGTTTTATTATCTCGTCACGGCATAAACAGCGCAGGGTTCGGAATGGACGCGGGGGCGAGGTCCACCGTGTCCGGCACCCGGACCGGCTTCCACTCCTTGTCCGTCTCCGCCGGCGCCTCTTCGGCGGGGGATTCGCTTTCCGCCGGCGCTTCCGGTTCGTCCGCCAGGGCGGCGGGCGTGTCCGGCGTCTCCTCCTCCGCGGGAACGCCCGCGCCGGGGACCGTCTCGCCGGGCAGGGGCACGGGGGTATCCGTACGGCCGTGGGAGCTGAAATAGGTATAGCCGTAGAAGCGGTCCGGCTGGGGCAGCTCGCCGTAGTAGTAGGCCAGCAGCTCCGTAACGGTCACCAGCTGGTAGCCCTGCTCCTGGAGCCAGGGCACCAGGACCCTGACGGCGTCTGCGGTGCTCTCATAGATGCTGTGCATCAGGACGATCTCGCCGTCCAGATCGCCGTAGTTCTGGACATAATCGATGACCGCCTGGGCGTCCCGGCTCCGCCAGTCCTCGGTGTCCACGGTCCAGGTGACGATGGACCGGCCGGTGGCGGATTTGACGTTCTTGTTCACCGCGCCATAGGGCGGGCGGACCAGCGCGGGGGGCTCCACGCCGGCGTCCGTGAAGGCGGCGTCGGCGGTATCCAGATCCTTGATAAGGGTCTTTTTCTTCAGCTTGCTCAGATCCTTGTGGGCGTTGGAATGGCTGGCTACCTCACAGCCCAGCTCGGCCATGCGCTGTACGGGCTCGGGATGGGCCCGCACGTTCCGGCCCACCTCGAAGAAGGTGGCCAGGGCATGGTTCTCCTCCAGCACGTCCAGGATGGCGTTGGACCACGTATCGTGGGGACCGTCGTCAAAGGTAAGGGCCACCATGGGCTTGGACGGGTCGATCACCCGGACGTAGGGCTCCTCCGGCTCCGGGACGGGCGGCTCTTCCGGCTCCTCCGGTTCGCCGGCAGGCTCGGGTTCCACAGGCTGCGGCGCAGCGACCTCCTGGGGCTCGGCAGCGGGGAGCTCCCCGCCGGCGGGCGCGGCGGCCCGGCCTACACAGGCCGTGCAGGAGAGTATAAGAAAAAGGGCCAGGGAGAAGATTAAAAAACGATTCATTGTATGGACTTCCTTCGACGATATTTGACAGAATCTATTATCTACCTTCCCGCTCCGAAAAGCAAGAGGGAATCGGTTACAATTCGGTAAAATTCGCGGCGGGGCGGCGGACGGCCCTCCAATCTTACATCAATGTAAGCTTGCGGGCCGTTTTGTAAGATAAAACGATGGAACGCCGCGCCCGTATCCGGTATAATAAGCCCTGCAAACAAACCCAAGGAGGAAAACGCCATGCCAATCCTGCAAGTCAGCGATCTGAAGAAAATCTATACCACCCGCTTCGGGGGCCAGCAGGTCCAGGCCCTCACCAGCGTCAATTTCGCCGTGGAGCCCGGCGAGTACGTCGCCATCATGGGCGAGTCCGGCTCCGGCAAGACCACCCTGCTGAATATCCTGGCGGCCCTGGACAAGCCCACCAGCGGGCAGGTGCTCCTGGACGGAAAGAACATCGTCGCCATCAAGGAGCGTGACATCGCCGCCTTCCGCCGGGACCACCTGGGGTTCGTGTTCCAGGATTTCAACCTCCTGGACACCTTCTCCATTCAGGACAACATCCTTCTCCCCCTGGTGCTGGCGGGGAAGACCTATAAGGAGATGGAGAAGCGGCTTCTCCCCCTGGCCCGGCGGCTGGGCATCGACGAGCTGCTGAAAAAGTATCCCTACGAGGTTTCCGGCGGCCAGAAGCAGCGGGTGGCCGTGGCCCGGGCCCTCATCACCGGGCCGAGGATCGTCCTGGCCGACGAGCCCACCGGGGCCCTGGACAGCAAGGCCACCGACAGCCTGCTGAACCTCTTCGACCAGATCAACGGCGAGGGCCAGACCATCCTCATGGTCACCCACTCCACCAAGGCCGCCAGCCACGCCAAGCGGGTCATGTTCATCCGGGACGGCGAGGTGTTCCACCAGATCTACAAGGGCGTCAGCTCCACCGAGGAGATGTACCAGAAAATTTCCGACACCCTGACGCTGCTTGCCGCCGGAGGTGAGGAGGATGCGTAATTCCCTCTATCCCAAGCTGGCCATGCAGAGCATCCGGAACAACCGGAGGTTTTACATCCCCTATATCCTGGCCCTGCTGGGGGACGTGGCCGCCATCTATATCATGTCCGCCCTGTGCCGGGACCCCGGGGTGAAAAACATGACCCCCGGACGGCCCAACGGGTATATGTACGTGAGCGTTTTCATGAGCATCGGCCAGGTGATCGCCTTCCTGTTCTCCGCCATCTTCGTGCTCTATATCAACGGCTTCCTCATGAAGCAGCGGAAGAAGGAGCTGGGCCTCTACAACATCCTGGGCATGGGCAAGGGGCACATCGCCGTGGTGCTGACCATCGAGACGGTGTATATCGCCGTGCTGGGCATCGGCGGCGGCATCGTGACGGGCCTGATCTTCCACAAGCTGGTCAGCCTCATCCTCCATCAGATGCTGGGGATGCCCGTCCCCCTGGGGTTCTATATCAGCTGGGACGGCATGGCCTGGACGGCGGCGCTGTTCCTGTTCCTGCTGGGCGTGACGCTGCTGGCGAACCTGAACAAGGTCCGGGTCTCCAAGCCCATCGAGCTGCTCCGCGGCGGAAACGTAGGTGAGCGGGAGCCGAAAACCAAGTGGTTCATGACCCTGCTGGGTATCGTTACCCTGGGGGCCGGGTACTACATCGCCGTCACCACCCGGACCGGCGTGGACGCCATCGTGACCTACTTCCTGGCGGTGTTTCTGGTCATCATCGGCACCTACTGCCTCTTTACCGCCGTGAGCATCTTCATTTTGAAGGCCCTGCGGAAGAACAAGAAGTTTTACTACCAGACCGGGCATTTCATCGGCGTATCCGGGATGCTCTACCGCATGAAGCAGAACGCCGTGGGCCTTGCCAACATCTGTATTTTGTGTACCATGGTGATGGTCATGCTCTCCGGCACCCTGTCCCTGTACCTGGGGACGGCGAACGCCGTTCACGAGCAGTACCCGGGGGACGTCAATATCAGCGTGAGCTACTTTCCCCAGCCTGCTGCCGGCGAGGAGGACTGGCGGCCCTTTGACCCGGACGCCATGCTGGCGGCGCAGACCGGCTTTATCGAGAGCCAGGGCTTTCACGTGGAGAACGTCCGCACCAGCTGCCGCATGGGCTTCGGCGCGGGGAAGGTCTCCGACGGGGTCTACACCACCGACCGCTTCAACGACGCCGCCAAGGGCGGCATCGTGATGATAACTGTCATTACCGAGGCCAACTACACCGCTACTACCGGCGAGACGCTGGGCCTCGCCCCCGGCGAGGTG
Organism: Clostridiales bacterium; assembly: GCA_009774055.1. GTDB lineage: Bacteria > Bacillota > Clostridia > Oscillospirales > Oscillospiraceae > Pelethomonas. The sequence goes on along the minus strand of VSNB01000007.1, from coordinate 9,828 downwards.
GCGGCCTACGGTGTGAGGGGCGATACGCTGACCATCCGCTGGACCGTGGATTCGGTGGGCACGGAGCTGGGAGAGTCCAGCTTCCCCATTGCAAAGCACCTCAGCCGCAATCCCGCCTTTGACCCGCAGATCACCGAATTGGTTACCATCGTTGTCCCGGACGACGCTGCCATCAACGACATCTGGGCAAAGCAGGCGGAGGTCTATCCGGATGACTACAGCAGTATGCGGTGGTTTTCCTATCTGGACGTGAACGCTGCCGAGGAGGAGCTGGAGGAGCTGCAGACGCGCTACTATGACGCCATAGAGGACGGTAGCTTCTATGAGGGGACCGGCTCCTGGAAGAGGTGCATCTGGAACCTTCGCAGCGAGGGCGAGGCGGACGCCTACGGACTGGCGGGAGGCTTCCTGTTCCTGGGGCTGTTCCTGGGCTTCATCTTCCTGCTGGCCACGGTGCTGATGATCTACTACAAGCAGATAAGCGAGGGCTATGAGGACAAGGACCGCTTCGAGATCATGCAGAAGGTGGGCCTCAGCCGGGGCGAGGTCAAGCGGAGCATCCACAGCCAGATTCTGATGGTGTTCTTCCTGCCCATCGTGGTGGCCTCCATCCATATCGCATTCGACTTCAACATGGTGGAGAAGCTGCTGACCCTGTTCTATATCCACAATACCGCCCTGACGGCCCTCTGCACCCTGGGGACGGTGCTGGTGTTCTTCATCGCCTACGGCGTCGTGTACGCGCTGACCGCACGGACGTATTATAAAATCGTAGAGAGGTAACGGGACGCAAAACAAGAAAGGAGCGTTGACAAATGGATCGAGTAGATACCGCGCTGATGCTGGCCATGCTGTGTTTGATGGCGGGGACGCTGCTGGTAGGGTTCAGCCGCCCGCTGTGGTGGATGCTCCACAAGCGGGGGCCGGACGGGCAGCGGCGCACGCCGCCGCACTACGAATGGCTGATGCGGATACCGGGCCTCGCCCTGCTGGCGGCGGCGGTGTGGGTGATCGGCATGAGCGTAACGGGTGTTTTTCCCTTTCAATAAAAAACGCGCGGTCCGCCGTTTGGCGGGCCGCGAAATTTTCATGGTCCACTTGTTTTGCGCCGCATCCCATGATATAGTGTCAGGCAGAGCGCAGCGGCAAACCCCGGCAAGGCGGCTGGGAGGAATCTCCGCCAGACCGATCGGGGAGGCGGCATCAAGATATTCCTTCCGAACCGAAAGGTCGGAAGGAATAGTTGCCATGTTTTGCGGTTGCCGCTGTTTACCGCGGCGAGCAAAACGGCTTGCATCAATGGTCTTATTTCCGAGCTTTAAGCGCGGAAATAAGACCCGTTTGTCGAATTCCGCCGCTTTTTATACCAATTGGAGAGGTAAGCGATGAACGAAAAAGAACTTCTGAAGCTCCTGGAGGACGTCCGCTCCGGTGGGACCTCCCCCGAGGCCGCCGCCCGGCTCCTGGGCCGGGCCTCCTATGAGGATCTGGGCTACGCCAAGGTAGACCACCACCGCGCCGCCCGTCAAGGGGCGGCGGAGGTGATTTTCGGCCAGGGCAAGACGGCGGAGCAGATCGAGGGCATCGTAAACGCCATGATCGGCCGGGGCGCGCACAATATTATCATCACCCGCCTGTCGGAGGAGAAAGAGGCCCTCCTACAAGGAAAATTCCTTTACCGCTACTCCGCCGCAGCCCATCTGGCGGTCGCGAACCCGGCGGAGCGGCCCCTGACGGGGGATATCGCCGTAGTCTCCGCCGGCACCAGCGACCTGGCCGCCTGCGAGGAGGCGGCCCTTACCGCCGAGGCTCTGGGCAGCCGGGTCCACCGGGTCTACGACGCCGGGGTGGCGGGGCTCCACCGGCTGCTGGGGTCCCTGGAAACCCTGGAAAAAGCCCGGTGCATCGTGGCTGTGGCGGGGATGGAGGGGGCGCTGCCCTCGGTGGTGGGCGGACTGGTGAGCTGCCCGGTGATCGCCGTACCCACCAGCGTGGGCTACGGGGCCAACCTGGGGGGGCTGGCGGCGCTGCTGGCCATGCTGAACTCCTGCGCCAGCGGGGTCAGCGTGGTGAATATCGACAACGGCTTCGGGGCGGGCTTCCTGGCCCACCGGATCAATCAGATGAAAGGGATCGGCCAATGAAAACATTGTATTTGGAGTGCGCCATGGGCGCGGCAGGGGATATGCTCATGGGCGCGCTGTACGAGCTGTACCCGGAGAAGGAGAGGTTCCTGGCGGACATGAACGCCCTGATTCCCGGCGTGAAGCTGGAGGCCGAGGGCGTCACCCGCCAGGGGATCGCCGGGACCCATATGCGGGTGGACATCCATGGACAGGAGGAGGGGCATGAGCGCCGCCGCATGCATGACCATCATCAGGATCACCATCACGAGCACCGCTCGCTGGCGGATATCCACGCCATGATCGACGCCTTCCCTCTGCCGGAGGCGGTGCGGGAGAAGGCCCGGAGGGTCTACGGCCTCATCGCCCAGGCAGAGGCGGAGGCCCACGGCGTGGAGGCGGGCGAGGTCCACTTCCATGAGGTGGGGGCTTTGGACGCGGTGATAGACGTGACGGGGGTATGCTATCTGCTGTACCTGCTGGCCCCGGACGCGGTATGCGCCTCCCCTGTCACCATGGGCAGCGGCACGGTGCGCACCGCCCACGGCCTGCTGCCGGTTCCCGCTCCGGCTACGGCGAAGCTGCTCACCGGGGTCCCGGTGACGGCGGGGGACGTGGAGGCAGAGCTGTGCACGCCCACCGGCGCGGCGCTGCTGCGGACCTTTGCGGGAAGCTGGGGAGTCATGCCGGACGGGGTAATCCAAGGGTGCGGCCATGGCTGCGGAACCAAGGATTTTCCCCGGGCCAACTGCCTGCGGGCCTTCCTGGTGGACGACCTGTCCCGGGCGGAGGAGCCCAACGACGAGGTAACAGAGCTGAAGGCCAACATCGACGACATGACCGGCGAGGCGCTGGGCCTCGCCCTGGAGCGTCTGCTGGAGGCCGGGGCCCTGGACGTGTCTTACGCGCCGGCGGCTATGAAGAAGAACCGCCCCGGCGTCCTCCTGACGTGCCTGTGCAGGCCCGGGGACGCGGACCGGCTGGCGGCGGAGGTCCTGCGGCATACCTCCACCTTCGGCGTCCGGCGGACGGACTGCCGGCGGTACGCTCTGGCGGCGTCCATGGACGCAGTGGAGACGCCCTGGGGAACCGTCCCCCGCAAGACGGGAACCGGCTATGGGATTACCAAAAGCAAGCCGGAGTACGGCGTCCTGGCAGAAATTGCGGCGGAGCGGAAGGTCCCCCTGGCCGCCGTGCGGGCGGTCTATGACCGCGCGGAACAGGCGCAGTAACGCAAAAAGCATCCCGGGTTCACAGGAACCCGGGATGCTTCTGCATCATGACAGCTTCACGCCCACCGGCTGGCGTGGGAGGCGCAGACCTCGTTCCACTGGCAGCCTTTGCAGATGCCCGGGCGCAGGCCGGCGGCCAGAATCTTCTCCTGCACCAGGCCGGTGAACGCGCCGAAGGGGAGCACCTGGCCCTCCGCAAGGCCGCAGAGCTCCAGCACCGCCCGGTCGTAGCCCGCCACCCGTTCCGGCTTGTGGCAGACGCCGCCGTGGTTGTTGGGGCAGTGGGAGCACACCGCGTCGGTCCCCACCGTCAAACGGACAGGACGGCCGGGGGCCAGCTCCTCCAGCAGCTCCGCCATATGGGCGGAAAAGCCGCCGCTGTAGCCCAGGCCCACAAAATAGGCCATGCACATGCCGTGGTGGGGCCGCAGGGGCAGGGGCTTACCGGACATGGCGGCGCAGCTGGCTGGTGAGGCCCAGGGCCAGTCCGATCTTGATCAGGTCAAAGACCACGTAGGGGAACACGCACCAGGTCAGGGCGGTCCACAGTCCCACGCTCTCGCCGTTCATGGGGTAGACCACCATGAACCAGGCGGTGCCGAAGGCGTAGCACACCAGCATGCCCAGGACCATGCCGGCCCCCAGGACCCACACCCTGTCCCCCAGCAGCCGCTCCATGGCCCACATGACCAGAGCGGACCCGATGAAGCCCAGGATATACCCGCCGGTCTGTCCCATCAGCACGCCGAGGCCGCCGGAGAAGTTCGCGAACACCGGCGCGCCCACCGCGCCCAGGAGCACATAGGCGGTTACCGCCAGCGTCCCCCGCTTTCCTCCCAGCAGGCCCACTGCCAGGAAAACGCCCATGGTCTGCAGGGTAAAGGGGATGGCGGTGGGGATGGAGATCCAGGAACAGACGGCCATCAGGGCGGTGAATACCGCAATGTAGGCAATATCCCGGATACTGATCTTTGGTACGGTCATTTCGATGAGGATCATCTCCCTTCCATATGGTAGTCATCACTTTACCATATAGCGGCAGACTTGTCAACCTAATATTTTTAATTGGTTTACAATTGGACGGTCACTCCAGCGGGAGGTTGTGCTGCTTCATATAGTCGACGCACTTGAGAAGCGGTAAAAAGGAGGGGAGGAAAAAGGGCGCGGGGCAAGGCGGAGGATGCAGGCGGGCTGACGCCCGCCAAAGACGACAACGCCGCCCCGTACCATTTTGATTCCCGAACTTTACCGATTTTCAAGTGTGTCGACTATAAAGGACAGCTTGTCCCAGTATCCCCGCTGCAGCAGGATTTTCCCGCCGGCCACCTGGAAAAAGCCGCACCCGCGCAGCCCCAGAGGAACAGGCGGAGATACGCGGGGCGCAATCTTCTTTTCAAAAAGATGTATGCCCCATTCAAATCCGGCAATCCTAAGCGCAGAAAAGGAGTGATGCGCTTATGCCAACGGAAGCAGGGCTGAAAACCGGCCTGCATAATACCAGCGAGATCGGACGGCTTCGGAAGGTGATGCTCCACCGTCCGGGCCGGGAGCTGGAAAACCTGATGCCGGAATATCTGGAGCGGCTGCTGTTTGACGACATCCCGTACCTGAAGGTGGCCCAGGCGGAGCACGACGCCTTCGCCCAGTGCCTGCGAGACAACGGGGCGGAGGTGGTGTACCTCAGGGACCTGGTGGAGGAAACCATCGCCCCCCTGGAGCTCCGCCAGGAGCTGACGGAGCAGTTCCTGGACGAGGCGGGCCTGGAGAACCACCGGATTCGGGATATTCTGCGGGACTATTTCGCCTCCATGGAGCGGGGGGAGCTGGTGGATGCCATGATGGCCGGAGTCCGCAAGAGCGACGTGCGGGGCTTCGAAACCGGGAAGCTGGCGGATTACCTCAGCTTCCGGTCCGACGACTATCCCTTCCTCATCGACCCCATGCCCAACCTGTATTTCACCCGGGACCCCTTCGCCACCATCGGCTCCGGGGTATCCCTCCACCGGATGCACACGGTGACCCGGAACCGGGAAACCCTGTTCGGAAAATTCATCTTCCAGTACCATCCGGTCTACAAGGACGCGCCCAAGTGGTATGACCGGGGGGAAACCAGCTCCTTGGAGGGCGGGGACATCCTCATCCTGTCCCCGGAGGTCATCGCCGTGGGCATCTCCCAGCGGACGGAGGAGGACAGCATCGACAAGTTCGCCCACACGGTGCTGTCCATCAGCAGGACCTTCCAGAAGATTCTGGCCTTCAACATCCCCAAGACCCGGAGCTTTATGCACCTGGACACCGTGTTCACCATGGTGGACCGGAACAAGTTCACCGTGCATCCCAACATTTTAAGCGAGATCACCGTGTACGTCATGGAGCTGGAGGAGGGCAGGGTCCACATCCGGGAGGAGCAGGGGCGGCTGGAGGATATCCTGAAGGAGCACCTGGGCCTGGACCAGGTCACCCTCATCAAGTGCGGGTCCGACAGCCCCATCGACGCCGCCCGGGAGCAGTGGAGCGACGGCAGCAACACCCTGGCCATCGCCCCCGGCGAGGTGATCGTCTACGAGCGGAACTACGTCACCAACCGCATTCTGGAGGACCACGGCATCACCGTCCACACCATCCCCTGCAGCGAGCTCAGCCGGGGCCGGGGCGGGCCGCGGTGCATGTCCATGCCCTTTGTGCGGGAGGAGCTGTAATCCGCCGCCGGGGCCGGACCGCCCCCCGCAAAATCCCCTATGGAATGAAAAACAGTATAAGGAGAAAACCTATGGCAGTCAATTTGAAAGGCAAATCCTTCCTCACCCTCATGGATCTCACTCCCCAGGAAATCCGCTATCTGCTGGATTTGGGCCACGATTTGAAGGCCAAGCGCCGCGCCGGCGTCTGCGCGCCCATGCTGAAGGGCAGGCACATCGTCCTGCTCTTTGAAAAGACCTCCACCCGCACCCGCTGCTCCTTCGAGGTGGCCGCCACCCAGGAGGGAGCCCACGTCACCTACCTGGATGCCGGCAGCAGCCAGATGGGCAAGAAGGAGAGCATGGAGGACACCGCCAAGGTCCTGGGCCGGTTCTTCGACGGTATCGAGTACCGGGGCTTCGACCAGAAGGTGGTGGAGGACCTGGCGAAATACGCCGGCGTGCCGGTGTGGAACGGTCTCACCGACGCGGACCATCCCACCCAGATTCTGGCGGACATGATGACCATCGAGGAGCACTGCGCCAAGCCCCTCAAGGACGTGAAGGTGGTGTTCCCCGGCGACGTGCGCAACAACATGTGCTACGCCTGGATGTACGGGTGCGCCAAGATGGGGATGCACTTCGTGGGCCTGGGGCCCCAGCAGCTGATCGACGGCGTGGACCAGTCCATCCTGCACCGGGTTCAGGAGGAGGCGAAGCGGACCGGCGCCACCATCGAGATCACCAGCGACGAGGGAACCCTTACCGGCGCGGACGTGATCTACGGCGACATCTGGGCCTCCATGGGCGAGGAAGCCCTCATTCCCGAGCGGGCCAGGCTGCTGACCCCCTACCGGGTCACCGAGCAGACCCTGGAGCGCACCGGAAACCGGAACGTGCTGTATCTCCACTGCCTGCCCTCCTTCCACGACTTCGAAACCAAGCTGGCCAAGGAGTGGAAGGACAAGGGCGTGGACATCCGGGAGGTCACCGACGAGGTGTTCCGGGGCCCCCACTCCGTGGTGTTCGACGAGGCGGAGAACCGGATGCATTCCATCAAGGCCGTGCTGGCGGCCACCATCGGCTGCTGAGCGGCAGGAGGCCCCGGCGCCGCAAGCGGGCCGGGCGGGGGGAG
>VSNB01000007.1:0-2650 GCA_009774055.1 Clostridiales bacterium | reverse complement strand
GGTGTGGGCGGTGGGTTATACGGGTTTCAATCCATTCTGGGCGGGGGGGGGGCCCACTTTGGGGGGTTGTGGGGCTGGTGCCCGGTCCGCAGAATGCGTCCGGGCCTCTGTAAGCCATGGGCCTGCGCCGCGGGCGGCAAACTCCTGCTCTGACTGGGGGCGGCGGTATTTCACAGCTGCCGCAGGGCGGCCTCCAGGGCGGTCTTCTGGGTGGTGCCCTCGTCCTTCATCTTGATGACCCGGGCGGGGCATCCGGCTACCACGGCGTTTTCCGGCACGTCCTCGATGACCACCGCCCCGGCGGCCACCACGGCGTTTTTCCCTACATGGACGCCCTCGATCACCACCGCGTTGGCCCCCACCAGGACTCCGTCCTCCACAATCACCGGCGTGGCGCTGGCGGGCTCGATCACCCCGGCCAGGACGGCTCCGGCCCCGATGTGGCAGTTCTTCCCCACGGTGGCCCGGCCCCCCAGGATGGCCCCCATGTCGATCATGGTGCCCGGGCCGATGACGGCGCCGATGTTGATGACGGCCCCCATCATGATGACGGCGCTGTCGCCGATCTCCACCTGCTCCCGGATGATGGCGCCGGGCTCGATGCGGGCGCTCAGGTTCTTCAGGTCCAGCATGGGGATGGCGCTGTTGCGGCGGTCGTTCTCAATGACCAGGTCCTCGATGTGGTCCACGTTGTCCGCCAGAATGGGGCCCAGCTCCCGCCAGTCCCCGAAGACCACCTTGCTGGGTCCCTCGCCGAACACCTGGGCGGAGCCGTAATACAGGGGCGTCCGCTCCTTGATGTAGACCTTCACCGGGGTCCTCTTCTCGGCGGAGCCGATGTAGGCGATAATCTCCTGGGCGTTCATCATACGTTCTTTCCTCCAAACAGCAGTTCCTGCAATTCATACCGCCCCTTGGGCATCTGACAGAGCTTCCGGGCGGCGTGGAGGGCTCCGTTGACGAAGATCTGACGGGAGGAGGCCCGGTGGGTGATCTCGAGCACCTCGTCAGGGCCGAAGAAGCTGACGGTATGGGTCCCCGCCTCGGTCCCGCCCCGGAGGGAGTGCATGCCGATCTCCTTCTTCTCCCGGGGGCCGGTGATGCCGCGGCGGCCGTATACCGGCTTCCGCTTATGCTGGGGGTCCACAGCGTCCAGCAGCAGCTTGGCGGTGCCGCTGGGGGCGTCGGCCTTCTGGTTGTGGTGGGTTTCCACGATCTCGATGTCGAAGTCCTCCAAGGTCCCCGCCACCGCCTCCAAAGCCCGGCGGAACACCGCTATGCCCAGGGAGTAGTTGGCGGAGTGGATCACCGGGGCGAAACGGCCCAGGTCGTCGAATACCGCCAGCTCCGCCTCGCTGAGCCCCGTGACGCCGGACAGCAGGGGGGTCCCGGTGGTCCGCACGTAGTGAGCCGCCGCGGGCAGGGCGGCGGGGGCGGAGAAGTCCACCGCCACGTCCGCCACCCGTCCGATGGTTTCCAGGTCGGAGAGGTTGCCGATGTCGATGACGCCCCCGATGGAGTCGCCGCCCGCCAGGGCGGTCTGCTCGATGAGACGGCCCATGCGGCCGTGACCAATGAGAAGGATTTTCACTTCACCAGCCCCGCTTTCTCCAGCAGGCCCCGCAGCCGGGCGGTATGGGCGTCCGTCATTTCGCACAGAGGCAGGCGGAAGGGGCCGGCGTCCTTCCCCATCAGGTTCAGGGCGGTCTTGACGGGGATGGGGTTCACCTCCATGAAGAGGCCGTTCATCAGCTCCAGGTACTTGACCGCCGCTGCGGCGGCCCGCTCCCGCCGGCCCTCCAGGTAGTCCATAACCATTTCGTGGCACTCCCGGGGCTGTATGTTGGCCCACACGGAGATCACGCCGCTGCCGCCGATGGACAGCAGGGGGATGGTGATGTCGTCGTTGCCGCACCAGAGGGCGAAGTCGGGGCCGATGCAGTGGGCGATCCTCATGGCGTAGGACATGTCCCCGCTGGCCTCCTTGATGCCGCAGATGTTGGGGTGCTTCGCCAGCCTCTCCACGTTTTCCACCGATATGGCGCAGCCCGTCCGGCCCGGCACGTTGTAGAGGATGCAGGGGATCTTCACCGCGTCGGCCACGGTGAGAAAATGGCGGCAGATGCCCTCCGGGTTGCCCTTGTTGTAGTAGGGCGTGATGAGCAGCAGGCCGTCGGCTCCCAGGGCTTCCGCCCGGAGGCTCTTCTCCAGCATGGTCTGGGTGGAGTTGGAGCCCGTGCCGGCGATGACGGGGACCCGGCCCGCCGCCGTCTCGATGACGCAGCGGAGGACCGCGTCGTCCTCCTCGTGGGTCATGGTGGAGCTCTCGCCGGTGGTGCCCAGGGCCAGGATCGCGTCGGTGCCGCTGGCGATGTGCCACTCGGCCAGCTCCCTCAGCTTCTCAAAATTCACCGAACCGTCGGCGTGGAAGGGGGTTACCAGGGCCACGATGGAGCCCTTCAAACTGCGGATGTCCATTGGTACATTCCTCCTGATAAAATGGGACGATATTGAGCCAGCCTCTCGCGGGATAACGGGATAGAAAATGGCCGGTGAACGTATCCACCGGCCATGAAAGCCCTCTTTCATGCGAGCAGATAGCGCAACCGGGAGGTCCCGGGACCTCTCGGACAGTAGCGGAGGTATTCCC
>VSNB01000069.1 GCA_009774055.1 Clostridiales bacterium | reverse complement strand
GAAGAAAAAGAAGAAAAATCTTCCGATACCGATGGAGCGGTGTGAGGAAGCGGAAGAATGCCTGTCCTTTGGACACGAAATTATTTCTTCTCCCGAAACCTCGCTTCTTTCCCAAAATCAAAGGGTCAGTGAGCGTATACGTTGTGCCCAGGGGAGGGTAATTCCGGAGCATTTTCGGCTCAGATTGGATGCAGATTCCGGTGTTTTTTTCGGGTTAGATCGTGACCATGGGTACTATGTCGGAAAAAGCTCGACAATGGATGGTCATATCTGTGTCATTGGGGAAAGCGGTCGGGGCAAAACGGAAAGCATTGTAAAGCCGACTATGCTGACTTTCCAGAACGGAAGCGCCATTGTTTTCGACTTCAAGGACAACTTGTATGGCCACTGGCTGGCAACAGCCAGATCGTTAGGCAAACGAAGTGTTCTCTTCTGGCCCGATGGTCCAGTCGGATGCAGTTGCCATTATGACCCCTTGGAACCCATGCGGCGAAACAATTCGACCAACATCGTTGCAGCGGCAACCGACTTGGCCTACGCACTTATTCCGTTACCGGAAGGAACCAAGGAGCCAATTTGGATCGAAACTGCTCAGAATTATTTGGTCGGCATAATCATCTACTATTACTTTTTAGACATGAACTTCCCCGAAATCATGCTGTTAGTGCTCAATACGCCCGTTACAGAAATGATTAAAGAAATCGTGCAGGATGATTCTGAAGAAGCTGCTCTTGCAAAGATTTTTATCAACAAGCTGACTGACGTTGACCCGAAAATTGTGAGCAACATTGGTATGGAACTCAATCGGCTTGCGTTCTTTGCAGCCGACCAAAACCTTTTGTCTCTGCTTGCACCAACAGAAGGCAGCAATTTGCTGGACTGGTACGCAATAAGTACGTCATCAGAGCCAATTGACGTGTTTATCAGCGTGCCAGAGTCTAAGCTGGACTATTACAAGCCTATTCTCCGGCTGATGGCCAACCAACTAATTCGGACACTGGAGCAACGCCCCCAGCGAACCTTTAGCAGCAGCACGGAACTTCCGCCTATTTTAGTCTTGATGGATGAGTTTGCCAGGCTTGGGAAATTCCCCGCAATAACGAGTGGGCTGATGACATTGAGAAGCGCTGGCGTGACATTCGCCATTTTTATCCAGAGCATTGCCAGCCTGGATGAGATTTACGGCCATACCACAGCTCGCGTCATCTTGGATAACTGCACCTTTAAGGTGATCCTGGGCGCGTCCGATGTTGAGAGCCAGCAGCACTGCTCCAACCTGGTCGGTTCTGTGGCAACCCCTCAAGGCAGCATCAGCGAGAATTTTAATCTGTTTACTGATCAGGTAACCGGATATAGCCGAAATATCTGCACTACCCGCGAACCCATCATCTACCCGCATGAGTTTGGCTCAATGTCCGATATGGTAGTCGTCTCTCCAAATGGCTATTTCCGCATCGACAAAATTCCCTATTATTCGCGTAAAGAGCTTTTTACTCAGCTTGCCCTGCTCCCGAGATACAAAAGGTATATGGAAGAATATGACCGCACCCATGCTATTTCGGCGCTTCCTGAAAGGAGCAGCCATGAGGAGTCTTGAGGAACACTGCAAAGCTGCAAAAGAAAAAGCCAAGCAGCAACAGCGCAAACGGCGCATGGAGGTGCGGAAAACCGCACAGCGGGAGCAGGCAATCAATGATGGTCGATGCTTTGAGATCGGCAGAATCGTCTGTGAGCGTTTCCCTGAACTGCGGAAATATCAGCCGAAGTACGGGGATGCTACATCAGACAAAATCCATGATGACCTCGTTGCTGTTGTGGATTTTTTGGCAGCCAACAGAGAACTGCTGGACCAGATTAAGGCAGAGGCCTTTGGCGAAAGTACCGAGTACCACAGCCCTGGAGACGCAGTTGATTTTTGATTGTGTGCTCATTTATACATCGTTGTCCCACATCATTATTTCCCTCCGTGGACCTTCAAAGCTCCACGGAGGGGCCTACGAAATCTTACAAGGAGGAAATGCATATGTCAACTTACTACAATCATGTCGGCGTAATTTCGAGAGGCAGAGGAAACTCGATTGCCTGCTCTCTCGCATATATCCGAGGTGAACGGATATTTGATAAATATCTTGGAGAATGGCACGATAACTCTCCTCGAATAGACGTGCTCTACAAGGACGTTGTTTTGCCGCCCTCTGTTCCCCTGGATTATCTGAGCCCACAAAAGCTGGCGGATGCCCTCAATGACTCCGAGCAACGAATCGACTCGCAAATGGCGAGATCCATCATTTTGGCTTTGCCAAACGAGATGAACATTACTCAGGAAGTTAAATTGGTACGAGAATTTATCGACCAATATTCTATCGCCAACAATATGTGTGCCGTGTTTGCGATCCACTCTGGACGTAAAGAATCAAAGCGCAGCTACACCACCATAGATACTTGCACGGACAACCCCCATGCCCATATCATAGCCCCTATTCGTCAGATAGGCGCAAATGGTTTTTTTCGCACCAAGCTGGAGACTAGGCAATTCAACACGAAGAAATATCTGTATTCCATGCGAAAAAGCTGGGCTGACATACAAAACCGGGAATACGAGCGAATGGGACTCCCGTTCAGAGTGTCCCACGAAAGCCTATATGTCCAGGGTATCGACCGTAAACCGACAGTCCACCTTAGCGCAAAGGAGATTTCTTTTGAACAGCGAGGGATTGCAACGCGCCGTGGCAATATCAATCGGCAGATATTAGCGGAGGAGCGTGCAAAGGAACGCCAACGCCAACAGGAGCGTGACCGGCAACATGAACGGGATCGTTATTACGAACGCTCCCGTTAGAGCTACACCATTTTTGCTTTACATTTTGGAGAACGTATGTGCTTTTTATTAGATTATATATCCTTATTCGAGGAGGTGAACACTATGCACAAAAGCATTCTGAAACTGGAAGCATCCGGCAGCGCATCCACATTCAGGACAACCATCAAGACCCGCCACGGCAGAGTTCTGTTCCTGTCGCTGGAGATCAACGATTCCATTTGCACCATCCGGGACTGCTTCTACATTGACCGCAACCAGGGCAGGGAAGGGGAAGCACGTTACAAGGCCAAGCCCAAGAAGCTGCGGACGCTGCAATTTCCAGTGGAAGACCTACTGGCGGTCATTGAAGCGGAGTTGGACAAGAAGTTTTACGGCGTGGAGTTCGTGGAGACGGGGCAGGCTAACCTTTCACTGGACGAGTACCTGGACTTCAAGGCCAGCAGTTCCAACAGGAAATACCGTTTCCTGATTATGGTTGGCGATGGCGACAGCTACAACGGTTTGCCCACGCTTCTACGGACAAGGCTCAAAACCAAACTCCACAGGTCGGTGTATGTGGAGCTGGCCTACTACAAGGACGGGAAAGGCGTGGTCAAACAGTGCTGCTACTACGACAGGCAATACCAGCGTCAGGGCGTCAAAGTCACACCGCCAATGTTGATAAGCTGTTTCTTCCCTTACACCCAGGAGGGCATCCTAAATCTGCTCAACCACGAAATATGCTGCGACTTTACGCATATTATCGTAACGGGTGGAATCGACATTGATTCTAATACTACGCCCCTGTGTGGGGCTGTCTAGGAGGTGTCATCATGGCTAATCTCAAAGATGAATACACGGACATCAAAGACCGAAAGCACCGCGTAGAGCACATTATCGTCCATGAGGAAGATCCCGCCAACCGGGAACGGCTCAAAGAGGAGCTGTTTCTGGCTCTGACCCGGACGGAAAAGCGTATTCCCGCATAGCACCCCACATATTTTACCATGAGGAAAGGGGGTGTGTCAAATGGCGATCATCCTATATGCCCGCAAATCTGTGGAGCGGGAGAACAGTATCAGCTGCGAGACCCAGCTTGAGTATTGCAGGTCTGTTATCAAGCCCGATGAGCGGGACGAAAAGATCATAACCTTCGTGGACAACGGCTTTTCCGGCGGCAACGTCAATCGGGATGGCTTCCAGAAAATGATGAAGCTGGTGCGGCAGGGGAAGGTCAAGAAGGTTATTGTCTACAAGCTGGACCGCATCAGCCGTTCTTTGTCGGATTTTGTGAACATTTTGCAGGAGTTCAAGGAACACAAAGTCGAGTTCGTGTCCTCCCAGGAGTCCTTTGACACATCCTCACCTTATGGTGAAATGATCGTCAAGCTCCTGATGGTGTTCGCTGAGTTTGAGCGCACATCCATCATTAACCGCGTCACCCAGGCATACGCCCACCGCAGCGAAATGGGGTTCTACATGGGTGGCAGGCAGCCCTACGGGTTCGAGCTGGTCCCGACAGTCATCCATAACGTCAAGACCAAGAAGCTGAATCCCATCCCCGCTGAGGTAGAGCAGGTGCGCTACATCTTCGAGGTCTACGCACAGGAGAACGTATCCCTGCGGCGGCTCCTGGATATCCTGGTAGCCGAGGGGAAACAGCCCCTGAACGGCAGCAGTTGGACAACGGCAAAACTGTCCACTCTGCTAAAGAATCCCATCTATGTCAAGGCCGATTCCGATGTGTACGACTACTATGACCGCCACGGCGTTCAGATGGTCACGGACGTGTCCCTATTCACTGGAGAATACGGAGCGCAGCTCTACGGCCATACCAAGCACGACCCCAGCAGCCCGGATTGGTCAGATATGAAGCTGGTACTCCTGACCCATCCCGGCATCGTGGATTCCGACATCTGGCTCAAATGCCAGCGAAAACTGGAGAAAAACCGGCAGATCGGGAACAGTGTCAGCAACCCCACCAGTTGGCTGGCTGGGAAGGTGGTCTGCGAGAAGTGCGGCCATACCATGACTACCATCAAGGGGAAGGTCAACAAGAGCGGCGAGATACGGAGGTACTTCAACTGTACGGGCAGATCCCACAAGAAAACCTGTACCGGGCCGAAGGTGACGATCTATGCCGAGGACTTGGAGAACATGGTTTGCGAGTGTATTTCCGAAAAGCTGGCAGACCTGAAGGAGATGAACCGCACCACTAGAAGGGGCGACACAGCGGAGGCCAATGAGCTGAAGCTGAAAATCAAGGCCATTGAGAAGTCAGAGAAGCAGCTTCTGGATACCATGCTGGCAGGCGGGTTCAATGATGATCTTTTGGCTCTGGCGAATCAGAAGGCCACCCAACTCAAAAGGGATCGGCTGGCTTTATATGAGCGGATAGAGGACTTAAAGAGCAGGGAGGACGAAACCGATGTGGTTGTCAATCTGGCGAAGTCCTGGAAAACCGCCGATTACAAGCGTAAAAAGGCAGTCGCCATGATTATGATACATAAGATCGTTATCAGCGAGGACGGCAGTACGAAAGTACTCTGGAACATATAGTAGACCGCCGGGGCTACACGCCCTGGCGGTTTTCTGTATGCTGACTGTTGATATCTTCATCGTTTTGTGGTAAAATCAATATATCGAAATAGGGGAGGGCAGATATGACAATCAATGACCTGCTCAAGAGAATTGACGATTATGCGGCTGTGATCCGTGCGTACCGTCCGCTTTCCGAAGCGGAGGTAAAGGAGCTGGATGCTTACTACCGCATTGGAATGACTTATAGCTCCAATGCGCTGGAGGGGAACTCCCTGACCCTCTCTGAGACAAAGGTGCTGCTGGAGGACGGCATTACTGTGGGGGGCAAGCCCATCCGGGATTGTTACGAGACGACTGGTCACGCCAGAGCTTACGATCATATGCTGACGATAGCCAGAAGCGACAGCCTTTCGATTTCAGAGAATGTCATTCGGCGTCTGCACTACCTGTTTTACAATGGCATCGACCCGGAGGCGGCAGGGGAGTACCGAAAAGGGCAGGTGTTCATCACAGGAACTGCGTATGTACCACCCGCTGCGGAGGAAGTCCCTGAGTGCATGGTAACATTTGTGACTGAACTGGCAGAGAAGCGGGGGAAGCTTCACCCAGTAGAGCTTGCCGCTTACGCACACCGCCGCTTGGTGGATATTCACCCGTTTCAGGATGGCAATGGAAGGACGGCCCGCCTGCTGATGAACCTGATCCTGATAAATCAGGGCTATTGCATTGTGTCTATCCCTCCGGTGCTGAGGTATGACTACATCGTAGCGTTGCAGCAGGCCCAGCGGGAGAAGGCTCCCTCTGATGAAGCTTTTGTCAAGCTGATCGCGGAGTGTGAGATCGAAGCCCAGAAGGACTACTGCCGGATGTTCCGGATCGAGCTGCCAAAGCCTTAACTACGCTGTCGTTTGTGAAGGGAAGTGAATTCCGGGATGAAAAATAACAGCGATCTGTTTTATACTTGCAGCCTGATTGAATTTATCGGCCGGGAACGGAAGCTGAATCGCTCCGAGCTGGTTCGTTTTATGGGAGAGAAAACAATCAGGCGCATCTACCGATATGCGGATGTTTTTCACTGTGAGCCGATTGCAAAAACAGCGGATGACTTTATTACAAACCTGAGTATCCCGAAAGGCGCCTTCGATAACGTAGCCTCCTGCCGCTATGATGTGCCAGACTACTGGACGATTGGCGAGGTCTACGAGCGGTTGATTGAGGACATTTCCGGCGATGACGAGGAGCATATCATTGACCGTCTGGTGGAGGTCTACACCTCGTGGATCAGCGATGCCATCTCAAATTACAACACGGATTTCTACTATCAGTCGAGGCAATATATCCATGAGTGCTATAAAGAGGGCACTGTCTGCGCCTGAGCGTAGAGGTGCCAAGGGTGCTTCAAAATGTGGAACAGACCGCCGGGGCTAAATAGCTTCGGTGGTTGTTTTAAAAAATGTGGCTATCAGATTGATTTTGCATTGCAATAGGAGTATAATAGACATAGAAAATGGAAAGGAGCCTTTGCTATGGCAGATACAACCAATTTCAGCGTCCGTATGGACAGTGAGGTCAAGCAGCAGTGCGAGGAGCTTTTTAATGACCTGGGAATGACCCTGACCACTGCCATCAATATTTTCCTCCGTCAAGCCATTCGCGTAGGTGGCCTGCCCTTTGAGGTTCGGCAGGAGCGGCCTAATAAGGAAACGATTGCGGCTATGCTGGAGGCGGAGAGGATTGCGCACGATCCTACTGTACCCCACTATAGTGATGTGGAAGAAGCGTTGCGGGAGTTGAAACGATGAAGCGGGAAATCGTCTGGACTTCTCAATTCAAAAAGGATTATAAGCTAGCGGCAAAACGTCATCTGGACACCTCTTTGCTGGATGATATTATCCGTGCGTTGTCTAGGGGAGAGAAACTGCCGGAGAAGAACAAAGATCACAATTTGTCCGGAAACTGGGCAGGGCATCGGGAGTGTCACATACTCCCCGACTGGCTGCTAGTGTATCGCATTGACGATGATGTGCTGGTTCTGACGCTGGTTCGCAATGGGACACATAGCGATGTATTCGGGGAATAGGCATCACTGGATTTGCGGTCATGCCTACGTTTTGAAATGCAGCATTATGACGCAAATATCCCCTGCAGGCTGCCGCTTGCAGGGGATAAAATCTACTTAAATCAGTATGGTTTGCTTCGCCGAACCGCTGGAAGTGGACTACCTCCCTCTGGCGCAGGAACTTGATAACGTCGTTTACGTCCGGGTCATCGCTGAGGCGCAGGATGTTATCGTAGGTGACGCGGGCTTTTTGCTCTGGTGCAATCACGAAAGTGCAACATTATTGCAAAAAACGGCGAAAAATGGCACTAAATCGTATCGGCGATGCGGTCGATCTTGCGTTGAAGGCGTTCCAGCGTCTTTTGCAGGGCCTCCCGGTCTACGTTCAAATCGCTGGCGGACAACTGGGCCAGGGTCAGCATTTGCTCCAAGGTGCGCTCAATTTCACCTAACGCCTGGTCGATGGATTGAATGGTTTGCTCAAATTCTTCTTTGGGTTGCATAGGGTCTATATGCTCCTTAAAAATTCCAGTGGATTTCAATGGGAACGTCACGGGTGCCGGGGATGCGTTTGCCTACAGTGATGTGGTCGATGAGGATTTCCACGATTTCCCGTGTCAAGTGTTCCAGGTTTACATACCGCTCCACCAGGGCTTTTCGGTTATCTCCCGCGGCAATCCTGTCCTCCAATTCCGCGAGCTGACGCTGACCGTCCAGCAGGACACGCTCCAGCCGGGACTTCTCGGAGGAAAACCCTTTGGAGAGGGCGGAGAAATCGCTGTCGTTGAGCAGGTCCTTGACCTTATCCATGTATAAGTCCCGCAGTCCCTTGGTGTACTCGGCAATTTTCTTCTCGTAGGCGGAGAGAGTGTCCAGGAGCTGCCGTTTCTGGCCCTGCAGATTTTCGCAAAACTCAATGTTCCGCTCCAGCTCGTCTTTGTCCAGATATTCCGCCGCCAGCCGGTTCAGTTCGTCAATGACCATCCGCTCCAGCTTTTCCACGGAAATAAAAGAGCCGATGCAGGCGTCCTTTGCCACATGGCGGTTGGAGCATTGGAGGTAGTACCGCCCGCGATTTTTTGAGGAACGCATGGTGTAGCCACAGTTGGCACAGATTGCTTTCCGGGCGAACAGCCCCACAGTGCCGCAATCAAAGGGCTTGGTCCGCTCCGCAATCATGGACTGCACCCGGTTCCAGAGGGAGCGGTCAATAATGGCCTCGTGGGTTCCCTCCACACGATACCACTCGCTTTGAGGGCGGGGCTTGTTCTGCTTGGTTTTATAGGACACGCTGCCATATTTGCCCTGCACCATGTTGCCAATATAGATTTCGTTGGTGAGCATATCGGAAATGGCAAAATATTTCCAGAGAGTGCTGTTTTTTCGCGTGGGTTGTTGGTAGCGCAAACCATGGAGTCGCTTATACTCGGTGGGATTGGGGATACCCCGGTCGTTGAGCATCCGGGCGATGGCCGTCTTGCCGTAGCCCTGGGAAAAGAGGGTGAACACCTCCCGGACAACGGCGGCGGCCTCCTCGTCAATAATCAGGTGGCCTTTCTGGTCGGGATCTTTCTTGTAGCCGTAAAGCGCAAAGGCCCCGATGTGAAAACCGTTCTGCCGCCGGTTGGTGAGGACGCTGCGGATGTTCTCCGACATATCCTCCAGATACCACTCGTTCACCAGTCCGTTGATCTGCCGGGACTTCTTGTTGCCCTTGTTGGCAGTGTCGGCATTGTCCACGATGCTGACAAAGCGGATGCCCCAGATAGGGAAGAGGCCGTGGATGTACTTCTCTACCAGCTCCAACTCACGGGTAAAGCGGGATTGGGTCTTGCAAAGAACGATGTCAAACCGATGGGCCTTTGCGTCCTCCAGCAAGCGGTTAAATTCGGGCCGCCTGCGGTCTGAACCTGTGTAATCATCATCGCTGTAAAGGTTATAAACTTCCCACCCCTGTTCCATCGCATATTGCAGCAGCATGGACTTTTGGTTCTGGATGCTGTTGCTGTCGTCAGTTTCAAATTGCTTGTTTCTATCTTCCTCGGATAAACGGCAGTAGATCGCTGCTTTCATGTTCATATCTCCTTAGAGATAGGACAAGCTGTTTCCTGCACACAGTATAGCACACAGAAAACAGCTTGTCACATTATTTTTGGGCTATGGCCTGTTTTTCCTTTTCCAGCTGATTGATCAGCTCGGTCAGCTTGCGGGTAAAATTCTCTTTTGTCGTTTCAGTGGAGCCACTCTTGAATACGCTTTTGCATAGCTCCTGTGTCTGCAAATCACATCACCCGGCCTTTCACAACAGCCTATGCGAAATTGCCTGTCCATAATAATTTTCGTCGTTCTTTTCTTTGCTCAGATTTTTGGGGTCTGAACGGAGAGGGTGGGGAGCGGCAACGGGGGTGGATGGTCCAGCCTGGATATAAAAAAGCACCCGGACGGTGCGAGGCCGTTCGAGTGCTGGATGCGACATGATTAACTTGAAACGAGCGATTTTTACAAGTCTGTGTGAAGTTCCACGCTGCGGGGGCAGGCTTTTTTTGAGAGACAAGTGCCTTTTGGTAACTTATATTTCTAATTTACATCAATGCCGGCGTCAACTTGCCCCATTTCCTAACTCAGCCAGTGCCTTCAGCGTACCATCCAGGTTTTCCTTGTGCCAGTTTTTGAAGCTACCGGCATACATGGTGGCGTAGACGCCGGAACTCCGCAGGTCGCTCAGCGCTGCTTGCTGGGTGGTCAGGCGGATGGTGTCCGACCCGGTGCGGATGGTGATGACCGTGTTGAGCATATCGTCCTCCAGCTCCACCGACTGGATGTCCCCATAGGGAAGGACCAGGGATACGTCTTTGCGCAGGTTGCCCCATGTGGTGTTGAAGGGGAGCAGGACGATCTCGTGTTCACACATCTGGAGAACATAAAATTCCGAGTTAAAAAACGCCGCAAATTGTTCGCTCAGGTTTGCCGGGGCGTATTTGACGATGATGCAGCGGTCCTCCAGAGGCTCATATCCGGCCTCCTGGATAAATTTCTTGACTTCGTTTGCCATGGTATTACCTCCAAGTCGTTAAAGTTCATTTTGACACTGACAGACGGGATGAAGTCGGTGTTCAATATGGTGTAATATTAGTTCTCATTTCTCAAAAACTGCAAAACCACATTCGTAAGGATGGGCGCAATACACACTCCCTCGCTTATCAGTTAATATACTTTTCAGTATGAGTTGAAAATCTCCGCCACCTGATAAGATCATGTATTCTGCCGCAAAAAACAACAGTAACTGATTTGACATCACCGCAGCCACCGCACCCCCACCTCCTAAAACCAAAGTAGGCATAGCAGTTCCTAACAGATATTGCCATTTTTTCAACGGTTCGAAGCAAGCGCAGTATGGAGATAACGTACTCCAAACGATTCCGAAATCAATCGCATGAAAATGATTTTTTGCAAAAATCGCCCAGGTCATTCCATGGATCAGCTCATGCACGATGATCAGGCCCAGAATAAGCAGAGGCAGCGCCACGGCATATCCCCAGGAGATCCCGTCTAAATTAAAACCATTCGCATTATTGTAGAGCCAGAATGTTAAAGCCATAAACGGAAGCATGATTAAAAGAGCTAAATACTTTGCTTTTTGCGTATTGATACTCACATTCTTTATTTTGTATCCTTTTTGCTGCATTTCAGAGCTTAATGTTTCAAAGCAATCTTTACGTTTCAATTCTTTTTCGGTTAATTCACTTGCCATGGTTATGTGCCTCCTACATCGTTGAAGTCTATTTTGATGCGGACAAGAGCATAACACAATGCGGCCCCGCTGTGGGCAAATTTTCTTGGACGGCACAAATCGTTCTTGAATGGCAAAAGCAGAGAGGGAGCCTCAAAAGCTCCCTCTCCATTTCTTTTTCAATTCTGCCTTTCCGGTTCGAGACAGCAAACACGTTCTGCCTCCTATCCGGACTTGATTTCCCTTTCCATCTACCGCCTCAATTTTGTCCCATGCCGCCAGGTAGGCCCGGTGGACCCGGATAAACCGTCCGCCCAGTTCCTTCTCCAACTCGTTCAGGCTGCCCACGAAATCCAGACGGCTGTCCGCCGTATGAAGATATACATGGTGAGCCTTGGGAGCAGCCTCAAAAAACAGAATGTCGGCCAGGGGAATGTGGCGGATTTCGTCGCCCGTCCGCAGAGAGAACATTTCCGCCGGATCGCGGCGCTCATCCAGCAGGTGGGCGTGGATCGCCTCCAGACAGTCGGCGATGGCGGGACCAGTCTGGTTTCCATCCTTCACGATGTAGTCAAATGCCTCCAGATGGTATTGGAAGGTTTTCCAGGCCAGATCGCCATAGCTGGTAATGTAGACCAGTGTTCCATGGGGGTCCCGCCGCCGCAGTTCCCGGCCCAGCGCAAACCCGTCCCACGCTCCATCCTTCAAATCCACGTCCAGAAAGTAGACACCGCGCCGGCTGTCCTGCGCCGCGTCCAACAGCTCCTGGGCGGTAGACGCGGCGCATACCACGCGCATGTCGTAGTTCTCTATAAAAATTTTCCACTCCAGGGCGGTTTTGAGCTGGTGGCGGACACGTTCTTCATCGTCACAGAGATAGATTGAAATCATGTTTTTTCCTCCACCTTCAGTTCCTGGATAAACACACCATCGGCCCAGCTTGTGGACGAGGCCGCATGGGGACAGTCCGCCAAAATCCGCTGGTAGCCGGACAGCCCCAATCCCCGGCCCTCTCCTTTGGTGGAAAAGCCCTCCGTCCAGATTTTATCCGGGTCGATGGCTCCGATGTAGGGGTTGGACACCCGAAGGGACAGTCCGTCCTTTTGAGACAGCAGGACAATCTCCACCCAGGGCATTTCCGTTTCTAAAGCGGCCTCGGCGGCGTTGTCCAGCAGGATGCCCAGGCAGCGGGCGAAGTCCCACACATCCATCCCCACCCGTTCCACGGGGTAGAGCGCCTCCAGGCGGCAGTCGATCCCCTTTTGCCCCATGGCCGCCAGCTTGGACAGCAGGAGGCTGCGCACCTGGGGTATTTGCACGTTGCCCAGCTGGGTAGAAGCCCGGATTTTCTCCCCGATGCGCCTGTCGAAGCCCGCATCCAGCTCCGACAGGGCGGCACGCAGCTCATCCAGCTCGCCCTCGTCCGCCTGCTCCGACAGCCCCGCCAGCAGGTTTTTGTAGTCGTGGCGGAAACTCCGCACCTCCTGGCGGATAGACTCCAGGTCCCGCTCGTAGAGCTGCTGCTGGGCGATGACATCCCGCTGGGCTTCCATCTTCCGGGCGGCATCCAGCCGCTGGCCCAAATAAATCACCAGCCCCGCTTCCAATGCTGTCATCGCCAGCACCAGCATAAAGTAAGGGACCAGATATTCCGGTTGAATTCCCACCTGCAAGATTAAGAATGTTTCCATAGCCGCTTCCTGGGCAAAAAGGAACAGCACCGTCCGGCGCTGGCCGAAGCCCGCCTCCAGCAGAAAGCGGAACCAGTGCCCGAAGCGCAGACGGTGCAGCAGGAGGGCTGAGATCGGAACCACAACCCAATATATCACCGCTGTAAACTGGAGTTCGCTGTTCAGGAGCAGGATCTGGGACAGGCAGGACGTGGACACTTGAAACACGCCTCCCATACACACGGCGGAAAAGGCCCTCCAGAATTCGGTTCGCCACGCCCACCGAACCCACAGGGTGCACATCACCAGAATGGCAAAGGAGCCCACACAGTAGCGGAACACACCATGATTGGGGAAGAGCGCGTACAGGCTCGCCGCCAGCAGGGTGGACGCTAGCGGGGAGAGCAGCAGGAGGGGCAGCTTTTTCAGCATCCGCCACCCCCGCACGTCCATTATCACAAACAGGTAAACCGCCAGGGCGGCGTGGGCAATCAGGGAACCTGTAAATGAGGTCAGGTAATCCTCCAGCGTAAACATAGCGGGCGCCTCCTTCCTGCAGGGTATCATACCACATGGCGGGGATTTTGTCCACAGCTAAGCCCACTCAGCCACGGAAATCAATTTTCACACCAAAGAGAGACAAGAGCGTTAGGCTCAAGAAGGCAGTCAAACATGATGTGGGAAAG
>VSNB01000068.1 GCA_009774055.1 Clostridiales bacterium | reverse complement strand
TCTAATATAGGGGGACATTTGTCCACCGGGTCTATGGGTGGACAAATGTCCACTTTGCCGGAGGGCAGCAGTTTTTGGCGCTGCAACCGGCTCCGCTCCCGCTTCTTCCTCTCGCCCTCGGTGGAGGACTGGCCGATCAGCAGTTGAATGTCAGCCATATAGAAAGCGCCGTCTGTCAGGACTTCCACAAGGCCAAATTCCATGAATACCTTGATTGCCCTCTCCACCGTCCCGATCTGGTGCCGGGTGAAGGTGGCAATGGTTTGGACAGTATGGGGAAGATGCTCATTGAGCATGAGGATTCCGCCGCTTTTCAGTGACATAAGGTACATTTTCAGCAGCAGATTTGAGTACAGCAGGCCGTCCGGCATACTTTCCAGGACAACCATAGTCTCGCTGTTGTAGAAACCTTCTTTCAGTTTGAGATAATAAAATCTCCTGTTTTCAGCCATAGGGTAAACTCCTTTGTAGAATCGCCTTTGCGGGCCGTTTAAGGGCCTTCCGGGGTGCTGGATAGGAAAAGTATCAGACCCCCCATTGACCAGCACCCGGAAGTCCTTGAATTGCAAGGCTTTCAAAATCCTAATTGTCCACGCCTGATGCTCTGCGTCGCCGTTCGCTGGCGGCTTTCTGACGGCGGTGGACTTTGACAGCACAGGCGGGGCAGTATTTCGCCCGGTTGGAGCCAGGGCGAAACAGACGCTGACACTCGGCACACACCTTCATGCCGCCTTGGGGAAACAGTGCCGCATACAGTACGCCATCCAAGGGCAGGACAGCGGCACGGAACCATTTGCAGATCAGTGAGTAGGTGATGCTCTGCGGGCAAATACATTCCTCGCCATCGTCCAGAAGCAGACAGTTCCCGCAATCGTAGTTACAGCAGCTATGTATCAGCCGCTGGGCCGTCCGGTACTGCTGGTAGTTCATGTGGACGGTCACGGCGTGTCCTCTCCTGCGGGTAACTTGACGTAGATGCGATAGGGGGTGTGGAGGGCTATCAGCTTTTTCTCCACCAGCCCCACGGCCTCCAATTCCCGGAGGGACTGCGCTACGGTGCTGGGTGTACGGTCAATGATCCCCGCGATAGTCTTGTTGTAGAACGCCAGATACCGCCGCCCGCGCTTGTCGGTCTGCGCGGCCTCGGAGTTCAGCGTCATATCCAGCATGATCGCGTAGACCTCCTTTGCGGTCAGCCGGATATTCATGCCCAACAGAAACCGGGGATAGGCCAGGTAGGGCGGCAGGGTGGAGCCGCTGGTGATGTAGTCAGTTTTCATCGTCGTGTCCTCCGTTTTCGTTCTCTGCCTGGATAGCTTTCACTTCCTTGGAGAAAGAGATGATCGCCATATCCACGGCGGCGGCGCTGTCCCACACCTGGCTGATCTGCAACTGGGACATTTCGGCAAAATCGTCAGCATAGCCCTGGTACATCTTCATCCGGTCAAGAAATTGCTCAATAAACCGGGAAAACTCCCGCACAAGGCTGTCCAGGGATTCCTTTTTCTGCCGCTCCTTTTCTTCCTCCGTCCGGGTATCAACAGGCGGCTCATCATATAGAGGGCGGGACAAAGCGATTGCCTTTCGACGCTCCCGCTGATACTCCTGGTACTGCTCCACCGATTCCATAGTTCCCGCCGCCAGCATAGAGGCCGCTTCAACCTGTTCGTCATGTTGGAGCCGGGACAGCTTCAGGGCGGTGTCCTGGGTCATGTTGTGGGCCTCAACGATTCTCCTGGCATCCCCGGTCAGGTTGTTGGCAATCTGAAGGAGGCGGCTGACGGCCCGCTTGCTCATGCCCGTTTTCTCTGCGGTGTCCTCCGCAAAGGACTTGGTTTCTAAAGATGCCAAATTGGCACTTTTAGCGGTCTGCCCGTTCCGCATACCGTGACGCGCCTCCGGGTGGAGCGTTTCGTAAATCTCCTTCCGGCGCAAAAGCTGTTCACACAATTCCTGCCGGTTTAGCCGGGTACGGACAATATTCTCGTCAATCTCGGCAAGCTCCGCCTGAACATCGTCCATGCCCATAGCGGTACACTCGATCTCCGTCCAGCCCAGCAGCTTCGCCGCCTCCAATCGGTGCAGACCGGCAATCAAAGTGTTGTTCTGGTCGAGGGTGACGGGGTTCATCAGGCCCACGGCGGCGATGCTCTTTGCCAGTTCTTCAATGGCCTTGGGTTCAGCCTCCCGCCGTCCGGGGTTGATTTTGATTTCGCTGATTTTGATTCGCATGGTAAACCTCCCTCAATGCGAAAACGTGGCAATGATCCGGTTGAGCATTTCCAGATCAGTGCCGTCCAGAGATTCCCCCAGCCTGCGGAGAAAAGTGATCTCCGCAGAGTTCAGCGAGCGGCGGTCGAGGTGGAACCACTCGGCAACCTTGACACCACCATGACTGCCCTTGACGGTTTCAACCGGATAGGAGCAGGTCAGCACCACAATGTCACGGCGAATTGTCCCGGTGCTGACGTTAAATTCATGCGCCAGATTTCTGTAAGTATCGTGCCGCCGGAGGCACAAAACCTCCAAAATCTTCTGGCGGCGTTCCCATGGGTTCATATCCATAATTCAAAAATCCTTTCGTAAAATTGATACGTTATCGTTCGGTTTCCCTCTGCTGGCGCTGTCCCTCACGAGCCAGCCGGTCAGCGGTCTTGCGGAGATTTTCAACAGCCTTGATTTCATCCCGCATATCCCGCATTTTCTGATAATCGAAATCCTTCTGCGCGGTCAGCTTCGCGGCCTTGGCCCGCCACGCCTTGGGCGTGGTCGCCTCGCCGGATTCTTTCAGCCGTTTGAGAAAATCAGCGGCAGCGTCAAAAGAGGCTAACTCGGCTCTATGCTCCTGCTGGTACTTCTCCCGCTTACTCGGTTTCACCTTATCCAGCTTTTGGCGAATGGGCTTGTACTTTTCGTACTGCGCCCACATTTCCAGCCGTTCATCCAGGACGGCGAGGCGGCGTTCTGCGCTCACGATTTTGCCGCGCAAATCATAATAATCCTTGTTCATGGCGGCAACTTTTTCGTATAGCTGCTCTATGGAAGTGATGCCGTTGGACTGCAACAAATTGAACAGCTTCGCGTCCTCCTGGAGCTTTCGGAGTTTGCCCGAACGAGTAGAGGGGGCGGCGGTATCCATCCGGGCCTGCCATAGCTGGGCGATGATGCTCTCCTTGCCCTGGGCAGGGGCGGCTTCGGCCTGCTCTTTTGACCAGTTATAGAGCCGGGTGATGCGGGCCTTGATCTCCTTCAGCAGTTTATTATCAGCGGCAATCTCCCGGTTGATGTTGCCTTTCTCGGTAGCGATACCCCGGCGTTCCATCTGGCTGGCGGCAGGCCCCATGTGAACACTGGGGATTTTATCAACACCCTGCCGCTTGTAGCTGCGGTGGTCGATGCGCTCCGGCCTGCCAGCAGATTCCAAGGCCCGGTTCGCATAGCTGGCCCACGCCGCCCGCCACTTCTCGGCGTTGCCCCGATTATTCCAATCGGTGGTATCTTCACGATGATTCTTCCAGCCGCCTTTGCCGTCCGGGATACGGTTGCCCTGGCTGTCAAGATCGTAAACCTTTCGGCACTTCGGTCCCCACCGTCCATCCGGTTTCAGCGGGCGAATGGTGAGCATGATATGGGCGTGGGGGTTGCCTGTCCCCTTGTCGTGAATGGCAAAATCGGCGCACATTCCGGCATCAACAAAATTGTCTTTGACGAAAGCCCGGACTAGGGCCAACTGTGCCGCTGGTGACAGCTCTACAGGAAGGGCAACTTCGATTTCGCGGGCAAGCTGGGCGTCACTGGATTTCTCGATCTGCTCCACAGAGTTCCAGAGCGTGGAGCGGTCTTGAAACTCCGGCGGGGCGTGAGCGGGCAGCATGATCTCCGTATGGACGATACCGCCCTTGTGGGTGTAGTCATGGGTCATGCCGTCCCACTCATTTGTCAGACGCTCACCGCTCCGGTAGGCGGCAGCAGCTACGGCAGATTTGCCGATGCTGCGCTTGATGATCTGGATGGGACAATGAAAAATCGCTATGCGGTTTGACCTCCTTTCGGCGTGTTGGTGATGTAGGATATAGGCCGGGGAAAACGGAATAGACGCGAAGCGGATGTTCTGTTTTCCCCGGCGCACAAGGGGTTTGGGGAGTGTAGCTCCCCATCGCGTCCGAAGGACGCAACAAGCCCCCGGCAGGGCGCACGACACCGGAACGGTGTATAAGTGCGCACTTCTCCGAAGTGACTTACCCCTCGTCCCCGGCGTTCAGCGTTTTTTCCGCAGCCTCCCCTGCTCCCGGCAGGCGGGAAAGGGCAATCAAAAACTCCTTGATTGCCTCGCCGTCAGCGCCAAGGACGGCGGGAAAAACACCTTCCAGAATTGCCCCGTGACGGCACAGGCGGCTTGTCCTGGCGTTCCGTTCTTCCTTGCGGATTCGGTTCAGCAAAATCTTCTGCCGGTTTTCAAGCTGAGAGATTTCTTTCTCTGCGTGGGCCTTCTGCGCCTCCAATGATTTATCCATTTTTGTATCAAGCCTCCTTCGGCATCCAGCCATTTTTGATGAAAAACTTTTGCAGTTTTTTGACTGCGCTGGTGACGGACGTGGCGGCGCAACTGCCGCTGATTCCCTCGTCCGCCGCAATTTCCCGGAACTTCTTGTTCAGAACATACCGGGCATGGAGCCGCCGCGCCTGGGTAGGAGAAAGCCGGGACATAGCTTCATTCAGTCGAGCCAGCAGCAGGGCATCGGCGGCGGCATCCATATCCCGGAGAAGCACTTCCTCCGGGGACAGGGCAAAGTGGGTGGCATGGTTTTCGAGGGCGGGGCTTTGGTCAAGAGAATAGACCTTGTGATAGGTCTTTTTGCTCTCCTGGTTATGTTCCGCACGCTGGCCTCGCTCCAGGATTTCCGCCACCTCGTCCGGCACTTCAACGAGTGTGTTCCGGGAGTATTGGGGGTAGTAGTAGCGGTTCAGATTGATGATTGTCATAGCAACCTCCTTCAAATGACAGGAGGGACAAGCCGCTGCCAGCTTGTCCCTCCCGGTGATGGAGCTTATTGCCCCTCACCTATAGCCATTTTGAACCGCCAATCGTCAAGTAGTTTTTTTGAAAAATTTCAAAAATTTTTTCCTGACACCTTTCATGCTCCACTCTACTGCCTGCTTCGAGCAACCGCAAATTTCTCCGACTTCCTCAAAGGAAAGATCGTACAATGCATGGAGCAAAAACCGCTCCCG
Organism: Clostridiales bacterium; assembly: GCA_009774055.1. Lineage (GTDB taxonomy): Bacteria > Bacillota > Clostridia > Oscillospirales > Oscillospiraceae > Pelethomonas. Next base: position 8,303 of record VSNB01000068.1, on the reverse strand, counting down.
TTGCTTCTTGGTACAGAGGGCCAGCGCCGCCAGAATTTCCCTTCTGGTTTCCATGCGGCAGACATATTCCTCCGGCGATTCGCAGTAGGGCAGACGGCCCTTGGCCGCAACTATGTACTCGTCATAGCCTCGCTCGTCCCAGCGGTCTATCAACTCGCGGTAAAAACTCCGGTCAAACTGCGCGGCGATTTCCCAAAACTCGCTGAGAGTGGCAGCATCCTCATAGGACAGATTGCGCCTATGCTTCTTGATGGTAATTCCCATCCTGCATTTTCCTTTCGTTCAGATTTTGCCGGGGTCTGAACGAGAGGGGCGGGGAGCGGCAGTGAGGCCGGGGGCGCTGACCTGGAAACAAAAAAGCGTCCGAATAGTGCAAGACTATTCGGACGCTGGGAACAACATTATGAACCGTCAGAAAATGACGATTTTCGCAAACCTGGGTGGAGTTCGCCGCTGCGGGAATCAGGCTTTTTTTGACAAGTGCCTATCTACCTGCAATCGCATGGCGGCATCCTCCTATGTGCCGCCCGCTAGTCATAAAAAAGAGGCGGCTTTGATTCCTCAAAACCACCTCTTTGGCGTAGATAGCCCCCTGTCTTACAACGGCCTTTTTCTTTTGCCATCGCTTGGCAGATTTGAACTGCCTATTTTATCGCTCGTGATAAGTTACAGTGCTCTCCTTAAACACCCGCTTGCTGTTATCGTTGCCGTTCAAATAGGTGACATTCGGTTTCCAGCCGCAAACAACTGTCTCGCCGGAAAAATCGAAGGTGTACTCTTCACGATACGATGTGTTGATCATGCAGTCCACAATCGCAAGCACACCCTCGGAAAACGAATAGGTCAGGCAGTGCAGCCGCTTCGTAAAATCCGCAAACAGGTCGTTTACCAGCCAGCGCCGATAACCCGCCCATGCAGTTTTTACCGTTGAATCCGCCAGCTCAAATTTGATTCGGATCATCTGCTCACCTTCGCGGTCAAAGCGGACCCTGCGGATTTCACGGGGGTTCTGATCCAACAGGAGCCATCTGCCGAACAGCTTGTCCTCCGCCGCGTCTGCGGGAGAATCGCCGCTTGCAAAGGGAAGCTGCAACGATTGAACCTTTTCCGCCAGCACCCCTTCATCCGCTGCCTCTCCCTGTGTTTCCAAGGCCCGATAGATGTATTTCTGGCAAATGTCGGGAACCAATTCATGATTTGTGCCAGCAGTGATCCCTATGACGATAGGAATCTCTCGGAAACAGATCAGCAACTGCTCAAAAGCGCCCTCGGCGGCGTACAGCTTTTCTCCGGTGTGGAAATGATAGCCGTAGCCATTCAGGACCTTATGCTCACATCCAGGCTTTGCGATGCGGGGAAGGCACATTTCCTGTACCCATTTTGCGGGGATGACCTGCTCGCCGTTCCAGTTGCCCTCATGCTGAAAGAGCTGTCCCAGCCTCGCAATCTGCCGCGCTGTCAGATACATACCCCAGCCGCCGGTATTGAAGCCCTCCGGGCTGTAGAGCCAGTCTACATGACCGATTCCAATCTTGGAAAATACCCGTTCCTGTAACAGATTGATGCAGGTCGTTCCCATTACCTTGCTGACGATTTTTGAGAGGGTATAGCTGCAACCGGAATCATAATGGAACGCTTTTCCGACATCTTCGGCAATTCTCTTTTCTTTGAGCCAGGTCCTCTCCCAGTCTGCTTTCAGCGCCGTGAAATACACATTATTGGCACAGGCGGCGGAACCGGCCTGCATAGTGAGGAGATCATAGACCGTTACCCGGTCCAACGCCCGGTCGTAATTTTCGGGAAGATCCTCTTTGACATACTCCACAAATTTATCATCCAGAGACAGCTTACCCTCGCTAATTGCAATTCCTACGCAGAGGGAGGTGCCGGTTTTGGACAGGGAGTGCATCATCTGGGGGACTTCTCTGTCATAGGGAGCCCAGCTCCCGTCCACGACAACCTTATCATCTTTCACAATGACAATGCTGTGCAGCTCCGCTTTTTCCTCCAACTCGCAGAGCATTTGCGCAAGCACTTCCGCATTTAAGCCAACAGTTCCCGGATTCGCATACTCGATCTGCATTACTGTTTCCCTCCCTCAGATTGTGTATCTTCCTCGCTTGCCCATACAGAGGTTTCAACATGGATGCCTCCACGCTTTGACAGGTACACACCCAGCAAAATGAAGCACACCATGACTGCGACCGCTGCAACAGCGTAAACGGGCTTAATGCTGATGATTCCCTTGATGAAGATGACGGTGTAGATGATGATACTGACGGTGCAGAAGGCATAGAGCGCACCTTTGGACAGATGGAATTTGTTTTTGCCCCATGCCTCCGGGTACTTCCTGGGCATTTGAGCAATCGAATACACAATGGTCACATTCATGAAGAATGTAATGACCTGGAAAATATTTGTGATCGTCACGATGCTCATGTCCAGCAGAATGGGGAGAAGCACAATAATCAGGGTGTAGATATAAATCGGAGTGGGGATGCCAAAACGATTCTCTTTGGCGATAGCCTTGGGCAGCCAGCCGTCCACGGTGGCCTGGGTGACCGGGTAGCGGACATCATTGAACACGCCGTTCAGCGTTGTGGTGATAGCCATAAGGGGACCACCCAGCAGGAACAACTTATAAATCCCTCCGGGGAGGATTGCTTGCGCTGCGGGCAGGATGGTTTCAACACCTGCAACCTCGTCATGGGGAAGGACGCCGCCGGTCACCATTGCCAGACTTACATAGACAAAGAGCAGACAGGGAACGCACGCGAGACTGGCAAAGGGGATGTCTTTTGTGGCACGTTTGGCATCTTTGCCGTACCATAAGACGTTGTAATAGCCGTTCGCGGAGTTAATCAGGAGCAGAGCAGCCATCATAAAACCGACAACGCCGCCGGTAAACATTTTCTCGCCAGAAAAGTCAAAGATTGGCTGCTTGATTTGGGTAAGGCCGAAAACAACGTAGGCCAGCATGGTCAGAAGCAAAACGCCGGACATGATTTTGCTGGCCTTTGCGAAAATGTCCATACCCATAAGGTTCAGAACAAACAGGATCAGGACGCTGGCAATCGATAATGTCTTGGCGGAAAACATAGGGAGCAGTTCGTGGGCATACATTCCGAAGGCCAGCGCAAAGGAGCTGTTCAGAATCGGCATGACCAGCTTGGAGTAGCAGATCAATCCGCCAGCGCTGATGCCGCCCAGATTGGTAACGATGGAGTAGGGGCCTCCGGCCAGCCGGAGCGTACCGGAGAGAATGATGTAGGGGAACACCATGAAGAAGCCCATGATGATTGCCGCGAGGTAGGCCAGCCACACAGAGTATCCGGTGTAGGCCATTGCCGGTCCGATCAGAGTGACCATTCCCGAACCGACCACCATGCCGATAGCGATGGCAAATAAATCCACCCGCTTCAGAATACCAGGAGCAGGCTCTGGCTTATTGATAATTACGTTTTTCATTTTGTACCTCCCGTTTACTTGATGAAGCCAACCTGCTTGGAGATCAACTCTACCTGCTCGTCTTTGCGCTGGTTGTATTCTACCTTCTTTTCCTCAAAATAGTTGCGTCCCTCGCTGTCGATGGAGACGATCAACGGCCCGAACTCCTTCACCCGGCAGTTCCACAGGGTTTCGGGCATACCCAGGTCCCGCCACTCTGCCCTGACAATCTCCTCTACCTCCACAGCAGCGACCACAGCGTTTCCGGCGGGGAATACGCAGTGAATAGCCCCCAACTCCTTGCAGGCCCGCTGGGTGTTTTCGCGCATACCGCCCTTGCCTACGATAACGCGGACGCCGGTAGTTTTTACAAAATCGTACTCGAATTTCTCCATGCGCATGGAGGTGGTGGGGCCAACGGAAACCATCTCAAACTTGCCACCCTCCAAGGGGCGGATGATAGGTCCGGCGTGGAGAATGGCGTTGTTCCGCACGTCCACAGGGATCTCCTGGCCCTCCTCCACCACGCGCCGGTGGGCCACGTCCCGGCAGGTGGTCAGGCTGCCCGTCAGATATACGATGTCACCGATATGGATGTCCTTCAAGTCCTCCGCCGAGATGGGCGTGGTGAGGACTTTTTTACCGTCTCTGATTTCTACCATTACAGCGTCACCTCCGAATGAGAAAGAATGGTGTAGTTGAGGTCCTTGTCAAAGATGATATGGCCCCGCCGGTGGCTCCAGCAGCCCACGTTCACCGCCACGCCGATGGCGGAGGGGTGCCGGGCGGTGTTCTCAATGTGGACGCCCAGGACGGAGTATTTTCCGCCCATGCCCTGGGGACCCAGGCCGATGGCGTTGATGCCGTCCTCCAGCAGCTTTTCCATTTTTGCCGCCCGCTCGTTTTCGTTGTGGGAACCGATGGGCCGCATAAGGGCCTTCTTGGACAGAAGAGCGGCAGTTTCCACCGAAGTGGCCACGCCTACGCCCACCAGCAGCGGCGGGCAGGCGTTCAGGCCATAGGAGGTCATGCGGTCCAGGACAAACCTGGTCACGCCCTCGTAGCCCTCGCCGGGCATGAGCACCATGGCGTGACCGGGGAGGGTGCAGCCTCCACCTGCCATATAGGTATAGATTTCGCACTGGTCAGAATTGGGTACAATATCCCACCATACGGTAGGGGTTCCCTTGCCGACATTTTTCCCGGTGTTATATTCGTCAAAGGTTTCCACGGAGTTGTGGCGCAGAGGCGCGTCAAAGGTGGCCTGCACAACGGCCTCTTTCAGCAGGACTTCCAGCTCATTGATAAGGGGGAAGGCGGTGCCGCACTTCACCCAGAACTGGAGTACGCCGGTGTCCTGGCAGGAGGGACGGTCCAGCTTCACCGCCAACTCCTGATTGCGGAACATGGTATCGTAGATGGTCTTGGCCAGGGGGCTGTCCTCCTTGTCCCGCAGCTCCTGGAGCTTGGCAATAACATCATCGGGCAGCTTTTTTCCCGTGTGCGCGATGAATTTTGCCATCATCTCCCGCATGTGCTGGACATTTTCTTGTTTTGTCATGAAATAACCTCCTCGTATAAAATTACAGCAGAGCTGTGTCTCGCTTAATAGAAGGGGTAAAGGATTGGCAGCAGCACCATGCAAATCACAAAGGATACCCCAATGAGAGGCAGGCCGGATTTCACATAGTCGTTGAACTTGTAGCCGCCCAGCCCCACCACCATGGTGTTGGCGGGCATTCCGATGGGGGTGGCGTAAGCGCAGGAGCAGGAGATAACAGTTGCAATCACCATGGAGCGGGGGTCCGCCCCTAGGCTCTGGGCCAATGAGACGGAGATAGGGACCATAAGAGCGGTGGTGGCGGTGTTGGACATAAAATTGGTCAGAGTACATCCCACGATGAAGATGACCAGCAGCAGGATGATGGGGCTGGGGTTCTCGCCCAGGGCACCTACAATGGTGTCAGCAATCAGGCTGCCAGCTCCGGTGGTTTCCAGTGCTTTGGCAAGAGCCAGCGATCCGCCAAAGAGCAGAACTACCTTTAGATCAATGGAGCGGAGCGCCGCCTTCTCGTTGATGATGCCGGTGAGTACCAGAAAGGCCGCGCCAACGCAGGCGGAAACTTGGAGTTTAATGCCGATTTGGCCCTCAAAAATCATAGCCAGGATCACCACAATCAGAACAACCAGCGAGGTGACCTGTTTCCACTGCGGGACGCCGCTATAGTCGTTCTGACCGTCAGCATCGCCTTCGCCCTTGGTATCAGGCAGGAACCGATAGCCAATGAAAACGAAATAGAGGATGCCGAGAATCAGCATGGGGGCGCCAACAGCGATGTACTCAAAGAAACCGGTCTGGATGCCCAGGTTGTTCAACGCATCAATGCCCATCAGGTTGCCGGGGGCGCCGATGATGGACAGGTTCCCACCCAGGGCGGCGGCAAACACCAAGGGCATCAGCAGTTTGCCCCGAGAGTAGCCCGACTCGTCCGCAATGCCGCACACTACGGGGATAAGCACTGCGGCGGTGCCTGTGTTGGAAAGAAAGCCGGACATAATGCCAACAATGACCATGATGGCAGCAATCAGAATCCGCTCGCTTTTGGCAAATCGGGTGACCAGACCGCCAATCTTATTTGCCATGCCTGTCTCAAACAGTGCCTGCCCTACCACGAACATACCGATACACAGAATGACATTACTGTTGACGTAGCCCGCGAAGGTGTCGGATGCGCTGAGGACGCCGGTTATGTTCAGGCCAATAGCCACAATCGTGGCGGTCAGCCCAAGGGGAATCTTCTCAAGGATGAACATCACGATGGCGAAGGCCAGGAACAGCAGGGTTATGACTACCGGGGACATAGCGCAACTCCTCCTTGTTATATTCGGGAGAAATGACGCTGCGCAGCTTTCATCTCCTTAATTATAATATAACATAAGAATAAAATTGTGTAAAATACAGATATACTATTGTGCATAGAATTTAGTTATGCTATAATAGGCAAAAAGCGGGAGGGAGAGATGTTTATGACGCTTCAGCAACTGCAATACTTTGTAACCGTATGCAAATACCAAAGTTTGACGAAAGCCGCGCGAGAATTGTCTATCTCCCAGCCTGGGATATCCACATCCATTCGTGATTTGGAATCCGAGTGTGGTTTTGCCTTGTTTGAACACCGGCCTAACAGTATTGCATTGACCGATCAGGGACGTGACTTCTTGCGTGAAGCGGAGCACATGCTTCGTTCTTATGGTCAACTGCGAAAAAATACGGAGCTGATTGGACAGGCGAAAACTATCTTGCGTATTGGTGTTGCTCCAATGGGGGCAGGGGCCGTTTTCCCCAGATTGCGAAAGGGGTTCCATGCAGCTCACCCTGGGATTACCTTCGAGGTAACTGAGGATTCTACAGAACGTCTTTACCAAAAAATTGACACTGGTGAATTGGACTTCGCCCTGTGTGTTTCCATCGCTCTGCCGGATGAAAAATATCGCTATGTTACAGTTGGACATAGCCGCCTGTTGTTCTGCGTGCATCAAAAAAATCCGCTGGCCCGTGAGCAGATCATATCTCTCAAACAGATTGGGCAAACGCCCCTCATTATGCTTTCTGACCACTACAGCCAGACGAAATACTTAAAGCGTTTATTTCGCAAGGCGGACTGTGCGCCCAACGTGATCCAGTATACTTCCCAGGTATTCACGATTTTTCAGCACATCCGGGAAAATGCCGCAGCAGGCTTCTTGTCAGAGGATATTGCAGGGCAGGAGAATGGGTTGGTCAGTTTTGCGCTTCAAGAAGTCGAAAACGCTTCTATTACAGTGATACGGCGGAAGGATGCAAAAACGTTTCCTGCGGTGGATACATTTATTCGTTATGTTCGCAGGGCAAAGAAAAATTGGGATTAGCCATCTTGAGGAAAAGCGATCAGTGAGCGATATAGGGTGACAGGGCAGATGATGGAATCATCTGCCCTGTCATGTGTCAGCAATATATCAAATCTGAAAAAATAATTTCCTCCACCTGTGCCTTACAGCAATTCATCAGCCCCACCCACGCCATCTGATCGCGGGCTTTCAGTTCCTCGGTAGCTCCCGCTGTCTTTGCCATCTGCGGCATCATCCTGTCCAGCCATTCATTGGCGGTGTCGTTGATGTCCAGCAGGTGCGCCTGGAGTTTGCCAGTGTCCACTAACTCCCGGTACAGCTTGCGCCGGTGCTGTTTCAGATAGGCCAATCTCATGCGGCCATACTTGCCGATGTCCCTGACCGGTTCCTCCGGTTCTGGGTCTAATGCCAAGGCAGGGATGTAGTAGTCTCCCACTCGAATGTAGGTCAATCCGTTTTCCATTGTGATGCCCTTTCTCCCTTACGGGTCGTCGTCCGGCACCAGCGCGATCACATCGGCAATGTCGCAGTTCAGCGTTTCGCAAATCTTGATGAGGGTCTGCATGGAGATATGCTCTCCCTTACCCATATTGGCGATGTGATTCGTTGTCAAATGCGCTTGTAGCCGTAAATCCTTCTTGGTCAGATTCTTGTCGATCAGTGTTTTCCACAGCGGTTTATAGCTGATTTTCATAGTCATTCTCACCTTTCCAGAGCCAGGATCAGCAGTAACCGTCCCGGCACTATGGTCTATTAACCATTATACCGTCTCTGTTGAGAAAACACAATGCAGTCTTGCAATTTTTCTCCAAAAACTGCGGCATACACAACGCATTTGTTCTCGTTTTTCTTTACATCAATTTGGGGGTCAAGTGTTTCATGCCCTGGCTTTTGGAGCCGGGGTTGTCCGAGCCGTAGCCCTCCAGCAGATTGACAACGCCCCAAACGCCGAGGCCCGCGCCCAGCGC